>NZ_DIAC01000075.1:0-7305 GCF_002414625.1 Methylophaga sp. UBA5088
AGTATCAAGGTCTGGAAGAAGTCTATGCGATGGATTTTCTGACACTGGTACGCGAGAAAATGAAACTGGTCAAAATGAATGAAGAATTTCTTCATCGTAATGTCAACGAAGGTTTTTCTGGCGGTGAGAAAAAGCGTAATGAAATTCTCCAGATGGCCATACTTGAACCTGCTTTAGCGATTCTTGATGAAACGGACTCAGGACTGGATATCGATGCCTTACGCATTGTGTCAGAAGGCGTGAATGCACTCCGTGCTGAAGATCGCTCTATCGTGATGATTACTCACTATCAGCGTTTATTGGATCATATCGTTCCAGATTTTGTACATGTCTTATCTGAAGGCCGTATCGTCAAATCAGGCGATAAAGAATTGGCAAAAGAACTGGAGAAATCAGGTTATAGCTGGATTCACGACGCACCGGAAGGTGAGACTGCATGAAACAGTTAACTGATATCACCACGCCATTTAGCGATATCGCAGTCAATAACACAATACCGGGTCAAGAACTCGATTGGTTAAAGACGCTGCGTGAACAGGCGCGTGCTCAGTTTCAACGCCATGGTTTACCTTCTAAAAAGGTTGAAGACTGGAAGTACACTTCTTTATGGGCGCTGTCACAAGAGACGTTTACTCACGAAGCTCAAGCCTCTCAGTTAAACGAAACGCGATGCTCAGAAGTTGCCTTGCTAGAATCAGCATATAGATTGGTCATTGTTGATGGTCAATTCAATGCCGAGTTATCTCGTATTGATGACCTTGAGCCAGGTTTAACGCTACTTCCTCTATCACAAGCCCTATCAATGTCAGAAGCCGTACTGAACCAGCAGATTGATATTGAAAAGCCAGGTTTGAATGCACTGAATACGATGCTGATGAATGAAGGCGCTTATATTCAAGTTAAAGCTGGCAGTAACATCACTAAACCCATTGAACTGTTAGTGATTAACACAGGTGAAACTGAAAAGTTGGCCACACACCTTCGTCATGTTATTGATTTGGCTAAAGATGCAGACTTAACGATCGTTGAGCATTATGCCAGTCTGAATGATGAGTCTGTCGGACTGACAGATGTCATCTCAGAAGTGAATCTGGCAGACAATGCGCGTTTGAATCATTTCAAATTGCAGCATGAATCTTTATCTCATTATCACATTGCCACCTTGGCGGGTAAGCAAGCGAGCACGAGCACCTGGCATACCAACAACATTTCACTCGGTGCCAAACTGGCGAGAAATGACATTCATAGTCAGCTCTTAGGAGAACAGGCACATGTGACTATGGATGGCATGTATCTGGTTACCGGTAAACAACATGTCGATAACCACACGCGTATCGATCACGCGGTACCGAACACCACCAGTGAAGAAATTTATAAAGGTGTGCTGGATGGCGACAGCCATGCGGTATTTAACGGTAAGGTTATTGTGCATAAAGATGCACAAAAAACAGATGCCAATCAAAGCAACCGTAACTTATTACTGTCACGTACCTGTGAAATCGATACCAAGCCAGAAATGGAAATATACGCTGATGATGTGAAGTGTGGCCATGGTAGTACGGTGGGACAGTTAGATGAACAGCAAATCTTTTTCCTACGTTCACGTGGGCTTGATGAAACGAGTGCGAGAAGTCTACTCACTTATGCGTTTGCCGTAGAAGTGCTCCAGCGAATTGCTGATTTGCCCATTCGCCAAGCTTTATCCAATGTCATTGAAACCCGATTACCGCGAGGTGTGTAGTTCATGACACAATCAACATACAATCTGGCTGAGTCGATGCTGACTGATTTCGATATTGCAGCTATTCGCCGTGATTTTCCTATTCTAAATCAACAGGTCAATGGTCATTCTCTTGTTTATTTAGATAATGCGGCCAGTAGTCAAAAACCCGTACAGGTTATTGAAGCCGTTGATCAGTATTACCGTCTTGATAATGCCAATGTCCATCGTGGCGTTCATCGATTGAGCCAACGTGCGACAGATGCCTATGAAGGCGCTAGAAGTAAAGTTAGGGGCTTTTTGAACGCGTCATCAGATAAAGAAATTATCTTTGTCAGAGGTGCTACAGAAGCGATCAATTTAGTGGCTCAAAGTTTTGTCAGACCACAATTGCAAGCAGGTGATGAAATTCTCATCAGCTATTTGGAGCATCACGCTAATATCGTGCCCTGGCAAATGGTGTGTGAACAAACCGGTGCTAAGCTAAAAGTCATCCCCATGACAGAGTCTGGTGAGTTGGATTTATCAGAGTTTGATGCTTTGTTGACGAATAAAACAAAAATCATGGCGGTAGGTCAGGTGTCTAATGCGCTGGGTACGGTGAATCCCGTTAAGCAAATGACACAAAAAGCGAAAGCCAAAGGTATTCCTGTATTAATTGACGGCGCCCAAGCCGTGCCACATATGCAGGTGGACGTGCAGGAACTGGATTGTGATTTTTATGTGTTCTCAGGCCATAAAATGTATGCACCGACAGGTATTGGTGCACTCTATGGAAAACAGGCTCTATTAGAAGCTATGCCACCATGGCAGGGTGGTGGCGATATGATTCTGTCGGTCAGTTTTGAGCATACAGAATATAATTCATTGCCTTATAAATTCGAAGCGGGTACACCTCACATTGCTGGTGCTGTGGGGTTAGGTGCAGCAATTGATTATATGCAGTCAATAGGGGTGGATAAACTCGCCGCTTATGAGCATGCTCTGCTTGAATTAGCGACCGATAAATTATCTGCAATAGAAGGTATCCGCATAATCGGTACCGCAGAACACAAAGCCAGTGTTTTGTCCTTTATGATTGAAGATGTTCATCCTCATGATGTCGGTACTATCTTTGATCAGGAAGGGGTGGCGATCCGTGCAGGTCATCACTGTGCTCAGCCTGTTATGCAGTATTACGGTATTGCAGCAACTGCTCGTGCTTCATTTGCTTTTTACAATACAGAGCAAGAAGTTGATGCACTGGTTAAAGCTATCCATACCACACAGGAGTTATTTGCCTGATGAGTGATTTACGCGATCTTTATCAACAAGTGATCATGGATCACAAAAAAAAGCCTCGTAATTTCAGAGAAATTGCAGACGCGAATCACATGGCACATGGTAATAACCCATTATGTGGTGATGCCTTGGTTGTTTACGTGAAAATGAATGGCGACGTGATTGAAGATGTCAGCTTTCAGGGCAATGGTTGTGCTATCTCTGTTGCCTCTGCTTCACTGATGACGGAGAGCCTGAAAGGTAAAACGTTAGCTGAAGCAGAAGTATTGTATGACAACGTGCATAAAGCATTAACAGGAGAAGATGATGCGGCTGAACTGAGCGGCAAACTCCAAGTACTGGCTGGCGTTAAAGAGTTTCCTGCACGCGTTAAATGTGCAACATTGTCATGGCATACCGTTCACGCTGCCGTAGACAATGATCATGATATTTCAGTTTCAACAGAATAAAAGGGCAGGTTTATGAACGATCAATATCAAATCAGCCCGGAACAGTTAAAAGAAGACGTCATAGAAGTATTAAAAACTATCTATGATCCGGAAATCCCCATCAATATTTACGAATTGGGCCTAATTTACGATATTCAGATAAGTACCTCAGGTAATGTGAGTATCGATATGACGTTAACAGCACCAGGTTGTCCAGTTGCTCAAACATTTCCAGGGGATGTTGAATCTCGCGTCATGTCTGTTCCGGGTGTCAAAAAAGCGCATGTCGAACTAGTCTGGGAACCACAATGGACGAAAGATATGATGACGGAAGCGGCACAGTTACAGTTAGGCATGTTCTAACGCGCTACACTCATCTTTGATGGTATTAAATCCCTTATCTCTAGGATAAATGGCTTGTGCTCTCTCATTAAGAGCACAAGCTTTTTTTTCATCTTTCAAATCAAGACGCGATCGAATGGCTAACCTAAACAGGTTAATGTGTGGGTTTCGATTTAGTTCATTTTCTACCCAGTCAGCGAAAATCTCAATATTGTCGCGAATACCGATCTGTCGGCTTTGTTCATAAAGTAACGACATCGTCACTTGTGTCGCTAAGTCTCGGAAATACGGATTCTCCATAGCCATATCGAACACTTGTTCTGGATCAGAACGCTTTAATAAATAATCACGAAATTCCAGGTTCGCCAGCATACTGTGAGTAAAGAATACGACTGCTACAACCCCACTAATGACTGACAAGCCTTTGAGACTGGTATTCGCAGCTATTGATAACTGTTTTTCATATTTCACACGTGATGGATAAAACACCACAAACAATAATACAAGCATGATGAACCAATGCAGGGAAGAAATATAAAAAGGTAATTCAACCTGTGTGTGAAGTATGATGGGCAATAACAAAGCAGCATATGCGTAACGTCGTCTCACGGGTAAATGCCACAGCATTTTTAATAATGCCACACCAAAAAGTATCAAACCGATACCAGCTAACAGGCCGCCTTCTACCAGCCAGTAGATGATTTCATTATGTGGATGTGAAACACGTTGTTTAGGCAACGTGGCATCAGGATGATGCTCATAAAAATCAGGTTTTGCTAATTGCCATACACGAGCGAAACTGCCGATACCATGACCATAAATTGGACTCTCTTTGACGAGGTCAAAACTGATTGTATAAATACCTAACCTTGCATCACCTGAATAACCAGAGTTCATTGCAGCGGTTTTTTCGACTATTGAGCTTAGCCCTTTATCTGTGTCAATTTGATGAGATGCAATGATAGCCAGACTCATAACTAAAATCACTAATCCCCAACGTTTTTTATTGGTCTGGATATATTTCCAACGGCTTAGCACAAACAGAGGGAATGCCAGTAAAAAACCTAGAATAGCGACTCTCGAGCCACTAAAGCTAACAATGAAGGTTGAGCTGAAAATGGCGATGAATAATAAGGTCATGACTGGCCAGCGCGCATATTTCATAATAGGTCGAGTCAATAGCCAAAATACCAGCATCAGAGTGGTGACCTGAAAACTGGCGTGGTTATTTATCTGCTGAAACGTACCGGTGGGTTCACCCTGTTGATTCACCGGAAGCCAGCCTGGTAAGTCATTCACATACAATATCTGAGCAATGCCAATAATGGCATGCAATACGCTGGCAAGAATGATCCACAAAAGTATCTGATCGATTTTTTTAGGTGTGAAATTAAACTGGAATAGTGCAAAGAAAAATAACACACCACCCCAAGTATAAAATAACCTCAGAAACCACTCTGTCGAGTTAACAACGCCTGCGGCCACACCAGATAATAGCGCCATTACTGGGAAAGCCAATAATAACCATGTAAAGCGCGGCAAAATGATTTTGTCTGACTGACTAAACCGATATAAACCATAAAAGCCAATCACACTACCAAAAAGCCAAACCAGAATATTGTTTGGGATTCGCATACCACTGCCACCAATATTGGCATGAAAGTACATTGAGCCTAGTAGTGTTAGTGCGAACAGAACAAAAAATGTCCTGTAGTTAGAAGTTATATCAGAATTCATAATTGAGCTTTAGGTTAGCGGTAAAACTGGTTCTTTCGGCTTCATTAAATTCCAACGCAATGTCATTTCCATCAACAGAATAGATGCTATCTTTACCATTCTTATCAGCCAGCCAGTCTTCGTATATCAGTTCTATGCCTAGTGATAGGTTGGACTGAAGCTTATAATCAGCAGAGGCGTTATAAATCCAGCCAGATCCTCGTGCTTCGTGTTCAAATTTCCCTTGTAGGCCAGAGCTTTCCCATGAAGCTTCTGCATCGTAAAAGGCATAATGGTATTCAACACCTAATTGAAACTGATATTTATCACTGTGACTATATTCACTGCTAAGCCCAAACCATGGGCCGTACCAGGTTGTTTCGTAGGAACTATCCAGATTGGCGATCCCCGCCTCAAACGGAATGGTTTGTTTACCATCCACTATTTTTAGATGTTGTTTGTGATAACTGAAGCCCAGTTTAGGGACTAAAAATAGAGAATGTTGCTGTTGTATATATGCGGGATATTTATAGGCAAGATTAGCCGACATATCGTAGATATATCCTTCATCAGCTCTATTTTTTGACCTAAATGTCTCCATAGTGCGATTGTTGGCTGAATAAACTGATGCCTGACTTTCACCATCCCAAATTTTGCCATAACTAAATTCAGCTTGGGTTAACCACTGGTCTTTTAAAAAAACATCACCACCGATGGAAATGGTAGCTATTTCGATATCTTTCCATGTCAGTTCAGACAAAATATTGGGTACACCAGTTGGCCCAGCTATGTTCCAAGCAAAATCATCTCGCTGATAGCCTGTCTTAATATACATATTCACGCTTTTGTAGTGTGCTGGACTTGGAGCATTAAAAGACGTGTTCTGGCTGATAATCTTATTACCATTTGAATTAACTTTTGAGGATGTGGATGTTGTTGGATCAAAAACATGTAAAGTCAGTTTTCGTTCCTGTGGAGAAGGGGCCGACACGTCTGATACTGTTTTTTCCTCAAAAACATGCATATGAAGTTTAGGGCCTGCCTGAGCAGGCAGGCTGATCCATATCGGTATGCTGTACAAAATGACGACTGCTTTTTGGATTCGAATCACTTTAAAAGTCCCTTTATTTCATCAAACCAGTCACAACATCATTAAACGGCAATGCTGAAACTAAATACATATAGGTGGTTGAACCAGCTGTGCCAGCTGGGTCAAGCGCTTCGGTTTCAACAGTAGAGGCAAGCCACTTGCCGTTAATATCGTCATAATTGATGTTGAGCACATTGTTAGAGCGGTTATATAAAGCAATAGCCGTTACATACATGCCACCTCGTTGCCAGCTAGCGAGTGGCACGGTTTTGATTCTGTGATCTTTAAAGATGCCTGCAGCGACTGAAATCACATCAACCGGAGAGTAAATATCACTTCTTACGCGTTCAATCTCTGGTCGACGAATATTTTCAGCAGCATATTCACTCATCTGCATGTAGAGCTGTTGTCGTTGCTGACTAGCTGAAGTCGCTGTGATTTCCGAGTTTGGATCTTTGTCTATAAATTGGTTAGGCAATGGCGGTGGATCGGGAAAATCTCGGTTGTAACCTTTATAAAACGCATTATCGGTCTGACGAATATTTTCACTTTGTTCTGGTGTATTGATAATGCGAGGCGTGATGAGTAGAACGGTTTCACTTTCTTCCTCACTTTCAGTTGTGCTTCGGAACAATCGACCGAGAACTGGAATTTCACCCAGCACAGGCACTTGCCGTTGTTGGTTATTTTTTGAAGTGCGAATAAGCCCTCCGATGGCTACGGTTAAG
>NZ_DIAC01000039.1:0-238 GCF_002414625.1 Methylophaga sp. UBA5088
TTGTCACCATGTTCGATAGCATCCAGATGCACATTCCTGGCTTGCTCAAATAACTCAGGCAATTGAGTCATCTCGAAGTAATGTGTCGCAAATAAGGTATAAGCGCCGATATCACGAATCAGTTTTTCAGCACATGACCACGCTAAAGCTAGACCATCAAAGGTACTGGTTCCACGGCCAATTTCATCCATTAAAACCAAGCTGTGGTGTGTAGCATTGTTGAGGATAGTCGCCGCTT
>NZ_DIAC01000039.1:391-2254 GCF_002414625.1 Methylophaga sp. UBA5088
TAGTCGCCGCTTCATTCATTTCCACCATGAAGGTCGAACGACCAGAAGCCAGGTCATCTGATGCCCCGATACGGGTAAAGACTTGATCCACGGGCCCGATAATCGCTTTGCTCGCCGGCACATAACTGCCCATATGTGCCATTGAGACGATCAATGCTGTCTGACGCATATAGGTCGACTTACCCCCCATATTGGGACCGGTAATAATTAATGTGGACTGCTCAGCGGTTAATTTCAGATCATTAGCGCAAAAAGCTTGGTTTTGACACACTTCCACAACCGGGTGTCGACCTGCTTCAATATGGATTCCGGCATCATTCACAAACTCCGGGGCGACATAATCCAATGTCTCGGCCCGCTCAGCAAGATTGGCAAGCACATCCAGCTCAGCTAATGACATAGAACATTGTGATAAGGCCATTAATTCTGGTGCCACTTTATCGAACAATTCATCGTAAAGCGCCTTTTCTAAAGCTAATGCTTTTTCGTTCGCACTGAGAACCTGTTCTTCGAAGCGTTTCAGTTCAGGTGTGATGTACCGTTCAGCGTTTTTTAATGTCTGACGCCGAACATATTCATCAGGCAATGTAATATCGTGAGCACGACTCAGTTCGATAAAATAGCCATGCACTTTGTTATAGCCTACTTTGAGGGTATTAACGCCTGTTCTATGGCGTTCTTGTTGTTCAAGTTGATCTAAAAAGCCACTGGCATTTTTATGCAGATCGCGTAAACGATCCAACTCCTCGTTATAACCTGCTTTTATGACCCCACCATCTCTGATGAGAACAGGTGGTTCATCGATAATCGCTTGTTGTAATAGCAGAAGTAATTCACTGAACGTGCCTAACTGTCGATCCAGTTGCCGCAGATGGGTACTTTGCTTCGATTTCAATAACTGATGTAATTCAGGCAACGTTTCTAAAAGACGTCGAATATGCATAAAGTCACGAGGTCTGGCTGTACGAAGCGCCATCCGTGACAAAATACGCTCAATATCTCCCAACGACTTCATCAAAGCATGACAGTCGTTGAAACTATTGTGCTCCAAAAACTCCTGAATCACATGTTGTCTATCAACTAATGTTTTGTGATCACGTATTGGACGCATTAACCAGCGTCTCAACATACGTGCGCCCATCGGTGTCGCGGTCCTGTCCAGTACCGAGATAAGGCTATTTTCAATGCCTCCTGACAGGTTACGTTCAAGTTCAAGATTTTTTCGTGATTGTGGATCCAGTCGAATGCTGTCTTTCGAATACTCAACACTAAGTTGGCGCAAATGAGGCAACGCTGTTCTATGTGTTTCTTGTGCGTAGTTCACTAAACAGCCGGCAGCGCGAATCGCAATATCCAGTCCCTCACAACCAAACCCTTTTAGATCAGTTGTATTAAATTGTTCACATAATCGAGTTTTGGCTGCCTTTAATTCAAAATGCCACTCCGGTAGCTTGCGCAGTTGTTTTTCAAACGCCTCAAACCCCGCCAGTAATGTTTCACTTAATAAAATTTCTGCGGGTTGTAACCTGGCTAATTCGGCTTTTAACAATTCAGCATTATCTAGTTCACTGATAATAAACCGACCGCTGCTAATCTCAGCATAAGCTAATCCATATCGCCCTTTTTCTTCACAAATAGCGAGCAGGAGATTTTCATTGCGGCTGTCCAGCAGTGCTTCTTCCGTCAATGTACCTGGCGTCAGCACTCTTACAACTTGTCGCTCAACAGGACCTTTACTCGTTGCCGGATCACCTATTTGCTCACAAATAGCAACAGACTCACCCAGCTTAATAAGCCTTGATAAATAATTATCTGCCGCATGGTAAGGCACCCCCGCCATAGGTATAGGTGCACCGTTACTAC
>NZ_DIAC01000039.1:2393-6378 GCF_002414625.1 Methylophaga sp. UBA5088
CCCCCGCCATAGGAATCGGTGCACCGTTACTGCTGCCACGGGCCGTTAATGTGATATCAAGCAGTTCGGCGGCTTTATGAGCATCGTCAAAAAAGAGCTCATAAAAGTCCCCCATACGATAAAACAGCAAAAATTCCGGATGTTCGGCTTTGATGCGCAGATACTGCTGCATCATTGGAGTATGATTTTGAATTTGAGTCATTTTTATAGTTTATATCATGCAAAATATTTCTGACGCATCACTGCAAGCAAAAATCATTCAAGTCGCTGAAACTTTAAATAAAAAGCATTTAATGTTGGCGACAGCAGAATCATGTACTGGTGGCTGGGTGGCGAAATGTTGCACGGATCTTGCCGGTAGTTCGAGCTGGTTTGAACGAGGTTTCGTCACCTACAGTAACCAGGCTAAACACGAGCAACTCGGCGTCAAGTTAGCTTCACTCGATCAATATGGCGCTGTCAGTCAGTTAGTAGCCGAGGAAATGGCGATAGGTACACTTCGCCATTCGAAAGCCGATATTAGCGTGTCATTAACCGGTATTGCCGGCCCCGGTGGTGGTACAGAAAACAAACCTGTTGGTACAGTATGGATAGCTTGGGCATCTCAAAGAGATAAAGTCAGCAGTCAGCTTTTTCAATTCGATGGGGATAGAGAAAGTGTCAGACGACAAGCCGTGTTAGCGGCCTTATCCGGAATCATTAAAAACGCTAGAGACTGACTGCTATCTATGGGATAATCGAAGGATTTATTAAAAACAGCTTCAGAGGTAGTGCAATGGATGACGATAAGAAAAAAGCGCTAGGCGCCGCGCTTGGTCAAATTGAGAAGCAATTTGGTAAAGGCTCTGTTATGCGTCTGGGTGATAATGTCGCAGCTCGTGACGTGTCAGCCGTATCTTCTGGCTCAATTGGGCTAGACGTTGCACTTGGTATAGGTGGTCTTCCTCGTGGTCGTGTTATTGAAATTTACGGACCAGAATCTTCAGGTAAAACTACATTGACGTTGCATGCTATCGCTGAGATGCAAAAAACAGGTGGTACAGCCGCGTTTGTGGATGCTGAACATGCTCTTGATCCTGTTTACGCTGAAAAATTAGGTGTCAATATTGATGACCTGCTGGTTTCTCAGCCTGACACAGGTGAGCAAGCCTTAGAAATCACCGATATGCTGGTTCGTTCCGGTGCTGTGGATATCGTAGTGGTTGACTCCGTTGCCGCATTGACACCAAAAGCTGAAATCGAAGGTGATATGGGTGACAGTCACATGGGGCTTCAGGCTCGTTTAATGTCACAAGCCTTACGTAAGCTGACCGCTAACATTAAACGCTCCAATACGCTGGTTATCTTCATCAACCAGATTCGTATGAAAATTGGTGTCATGTTTGGTAACCCTGAAACCACAACAGGTGGTAACGCACTTAAATTCTATGCCTCTGTGCGTTTGGATATCAGACGTATTGGTGCAATCAAAAAAGGTGATGAGATTCTGGGTAACGAAACTCGTGTCAAAGTCGTCAAAAATAAAGTCGCTCCGCCCTTCAAACAGGTTGAATTCGACATCATGTATGGTGAGGGTATTTCACGTGAAGGTGAATTGATTGATTTAGGCGTTCAACAGAATATTGTTGAAAAATCAGGCGCTTGGTATAGCTACAACGGAACACGTATCGGTCAGGGTAAAGATAATGTGCGTGGCTATCTTAAAGAAAACCCAGAAATGTCGGCTGAAATTGAAAGCAAAATACGTGAAACCATGTTGCCTAAAAAGACAGCCAAAAAAGATGATAGTGCTGTTGAGGACGACGTCGAGGCGTGAAGCAATCAGCCAGTGCACGAGCCGTAAGCTATTTAGCCAACCGCGAACATAGTGCTCATGAATTGGCACAAAAGCTCAACAAAGCAGGTTTTGATGCAGAAGAAGTTGAGAAAGTTATTCAACAACTAAAAGAAACAAATCTGCAAAGTGATGTTCGGTTTGCTGAAAGCTTTATTCGTTCGAGAGCAAATCGAGGTTATGGTGCGGTTCGCATCAACATGGAATTAAAAGATCGGGGTGTGGCTGCCGACATCATCACCGAATGCATGACCGCGGCAGAAATAGATTGGTTTACGCTTGCCTCAGAAGTACGTTGTAAGCGTTTTGGCGAGGAAATGCCTGATGATTATAAAAGCCGAGCAAAACAGCAAAGGTTTTTACAGTATCGGGGATTTACTCATGAACAGATAACGGAAAGTTTTAATTTAACCGACGATGAAAAGTAGCGCAGATATTCGCAAGTTGTTTCTCGACTTTTTCGCAAGTAAAGGTCATGAAGTCGTAGCAAGTAGTCCTCTTGTCCCTGCTAATGACCCCACTCTTCTATTCACCAATGCAGGTATGGTGCAATTTAAGGAAACCTTCTTAGGTCAAGAGACGCGTAAGTACACGCGTGCTGTCACGACACAGCGATGTGTGCGTGCCGGCGGTAAACACAATGACTTGGAAAATGTCGGTTACACCGCTCGCCACCATACGTTCTTTGAAATGCTGGGTAACTTCAGCTTTGGTGATTACTTCAAGCGTGAAGCGATTCAATATGCATGGGAGTTTCTAACAGAAACACTTGGGCTGCCTGCTGAAAAATTGTGGATCACCGTTTTCGAGGAAGATGATGAAGCGGCTGATATCTGGTTAAAAGAAATCGGTGTTTCAGCTGAACGTTTTTCCCGTATTGGCGCAAAAGATAATTTCTGGTCCATGGGTGATACAGGTCCATGTGGGCCATGCTCGGAAATATTCTACGACCATGGTGAAGATGTTGCCGGTGGTCCGCCTGGTACACCAGAAGAAGATGGCGATCGTTATATCGAAATCTGGAATCTGGTCTTCATGCAGTTCAACCGTTCAGCTGATGGTACTTTGACACCTTTGCCAAAACCTTCCGTTGATACGGGCATGGGGCTTGAACGTCTGGCAGCCGTGCTACAACACGTTCATAACAACTACGAAATTGATCTATTCCAACATCTGATCCAAGCGATTCAAAAACTGTCTGGTACAGAAGATCACACTAACTTCTCACTACGCGTTATCGCCGATCATATTCGCTCATGTTCATTCATGATCACCGATGGTGTTTATCCATCGAATGAAGGTCGTGGTTATGTCTTGCGTCGTATTATCCGTCGCGCGATTCGTCATGGTCATAAGCTCGGACTCAAAGACAACTTTTTCTACAAGCTGGTGCAACCTCTTGTTGATGAAATGGGCGAAGCATTTCCTGAACTTGCCCAATCGCAGGAACTTGTCGAAAAAGCACTTCAACAAGAAGAAACACGCTTTGCTGACACGCTGGATAATGGTTTAAAAATTCTGGATCAAGCCATTGAAGACATGGGTGATAAAGAGATTCCAGGTGAAACTGTTTTCTTACTCTATGATACATACGGCTTCCCTATTGATCTGACTGCAGATATTGCTCGCGAACGCGGCCTGACAATTGATATCGCTGGTTTTGAACGTGCCATGGAAGCACAACGTAGTCGTGCCCGTAGTGCGAGCCAGTTCTCAGGTGGTTTATCAGACCAAATTACTATTGATAGTAGTACAGAATTTTGTGGTTACGACCTCACTCAACATGACAGCACCATCCTGGCAATCATCGTCAATGGCGAACATGTTGATAGCATTTCTGAAGGTGAGGAAGGGTTAATCGTATTAGACAAGACCCCTTTCTATGCTGAGTCTGGTGGTCAGGTAGGCGATCACGGTGACATCAATTCAGATAACGCGAGCTTCACGGTTACCGATACGCGTAAACAATCTCAAGCATTCACACATATCGGTCGATGTGAACATGGCCGTTTCCAAGTTGGTCAACATGTCACCGCACAGATTGATGAAAATAACCGTCTGGCGACAGCACTAAATCACTCAGCGACGCATTTATTACATGCGGCTTTACGTAAAGTTCTGGGCGAGCATGTGATGCAGAAAGGTTCATTA
>NZ_DIAC01000039.1:6488-9081 GCF_002414625.1 Methylophaga sp. UBA5088
AAAGGTTCATTAGTCAATCCACAACGTTTGCGCTTTGACTTTTCACACTTTGAGTCTGTGACACCAGCTCAGCTACGTGAAATCGAACGTTTAGTAAACCAACAAATTCGCCTCAACCACCCTGTTGAAACCCGCTTAATGGCCATAGAAGAAGCGAAGAAAAGTGGCGCAATGGCTTTGTTTGGCGAGAAATACGATGACGAAGTCCGCGTATTGAGCATGAGCGATTTCTCAATCGAACTCTGTGGTGGTACCCATGTTAAACAAACCGGTGACATCGGTATGCTCAAGATTATTTCTGAAGCGGGTATTGCATCGGGTGTGCGTCGTATTGAAGCCGTCACCGGTGAAAAAGCGATTGATTACATAGAGCAAATGGAATCAATCCTCACTGATGTATCTGAGTTACTGAAAGCTAAACCTGCCAATGTACAAGACAAAGCCTCACAGCTGGTACAAAGACAACGTGAGTTAGAAAAAGAACTGGACGTATTAAAAGCCAAATTAGCCAGCAGTGCAGGCAATGATTTAGCAGATTCTGCTACCGACATTAACGGTATCAAAGTATTGGCTTCCACGTTGGAAGGCGCTGATGGTAAATCACTTCGAGACACCGTCGATCAGCTCAAAAATAAGCTTGGCACGGCTGCTATTGTACTCACCGCTGTCCAGGATGAAAAAATTACAATTATTGCTGGCGTTACTAAGGATATTACCGATAAAATCCGCGCCGGAGATCTGGTTGGTCATATAGCTAGTCAGGTTGGTGGTAAAGGTGGCGGTCGTCCTGATATGGCTCAAGGCGGCGGTAATGAACCTCAGAACCTGGCAGCAGCTCTAGCTTCTGTACCAGACTGGGTGACTTCGAAGTTGGAAAACTAAGCATGTCTTTAATTGTTCAAAAATATGGTGGCACATCTGTTGGCTCCGCTGAACGTATCCGCGAAGTAGCCAAAAAGATCATTGATTATCGTAATCAAGGTCATGATTTAGTCGTTGTCGTTTCAGCGATGAGTGGCGAAACAAATCGTTTAATTGATTTAGCCAAACAGCTAAGCGATAACCCGCGTGGCCGTGAGTTAGATGTACTTTTATCAACAGGTGAGCAAGTTACCATTGCACTGCTCAGTTTGACACTTGCTCAAATGGGTATGCCCGCTGTTTCTTACACAGGCAGTCAAGTCCGCATCCTGACTGATAACGCACATAACAAAGCGCGGATTATGGAGATTGACGACAAGAATATTCGTCAGGATCTCAATCAGGGCAAAGTGGTCGTCGTTGCAGGATTTCAGGGGTGTGATGAGAATGGCAACATCACCACTCTTGGTCGCGGTGGTAGTGACACAACGGCTGTTGCATTAGCAGCTGCACTAAAAGCGGATGAATGCCAGATATACACCGATGTCGATGGCGTCTATACCACTGATCCCAGAGTTGTTTCTGAAGCACGTCGCCTAGACTCTATTACTTTCGAAGAAATGCTGGAAATGGCCAGCTTAGGTGCAAAAGTTTTGCAAATACGCTCTGTCGAATTTGCGAGTAAATATAACGTCCCATTACGTGTCCTTTCCTCATTTACTGAAGGTGGTGGCACATTAATCGCGGCTGAGGACCCATCAATGGAACAAGCTTTAATTTCAGGTATTGCATTTAATCGTGATGAAGCCAAACTGACTATTCTTGGTGTACCTGATCACCCAGGCATTGCTTCACAAATTCTCGGCCCTATCGCAGCTGAGAACATTGAAGTCGATATGATCATTCAAAATACCGGTCATGACTCAACAACAGACTTTACATTTACTGTTCATCGCAATGACTATCAAGCTGCATTAAATATCTTACAAAGAACAGCTGAGGAGCTGGGTGCCAGAGAGGTTAATGGTAACGAGAAAATTGCCAAAATCTCTGTTGTCGGTGTAGGCATGCGCTCGCACGCAGGTATTGCCAGCACAATGTTCGGTTCACTAGCAAAAGAAAACATCAATATCAGTATGATATCCACTTCAGAAATCAAAATCTCCGTGGTTATTGATGAGAAATACCTGGAGCTGGGTGTCAGAACATTACACAAGGCATTTAATCTAGAACAAACACCTGCTTAAAAGCTAAATGCTTGAGTCTCGTCATGTTTTTGAGATGATTTTATCGCTTAGATGTTCTGTTCCTGATAAAATATTATCTGAACAATGGATAAAAAAGTTTTTTTTATAGTCCATGAATAAAGAGGCGAGAAGACCTCTACATAAAATGAATAGGACAAAGGCACGAGGCCTGATCAATCGAAAGGAGTCATCATAATTCTCCTGATACCTCGGCCTAATTTTTGAGAGTAAGGGGAAAAAACATGTTAATACTCACACGTCGTGTTGGCGAATCACTCATCATCGGTGACGATGTTGTTGTAAACGTACTTGGTGTTAAAGGTAATCAGGTAAGAATTGGTGTAGACGCTCCTAAAGACGTCACCGTGCACCGTGAAGAAATCTACGATCGCATTCAGGCTGAAAAAGATCAGCCAAATGTGAGTTAAATTTACAATTATCACTAGCCAAATCGTTATCATCTGATATACTAGGCGGCTTTGATG
>NZ_DIAC01000039.1:9233-11834 GCF_002414625.1 Methylophaga sp. UBA5088
CGAATCCCTCGCTCTCCGCCATAAATTTATTGAAGGCATCTTTGTATGCTTGTATAATAAGCGGCTTTAGCGCCCGTAGCTCAGCTGGATAGAGTACCTGGCTACGAACCAGGCGGTCGCACGTTCGAATCGTGCCGGGCGCGCCATTTAAGTACATAATCAAGCAGTCACCGAGAAATCGGGACTGCTTTTTTATTTCAATAAACGATCACAGATAGATAGCGCCCGTAGCTCAGCTGGATAGAGTACCTGGCTACGAACCAGGCGGTCGCACGTTCGAATCGTGCCGGGCGCGCCATCTGTCTTTATCGTTAAACCTCTACCCCTTCTCCATGCCTCTCCTAATATAAGTTAGTTAAAAACTAGACTCACAAAGCTGATTAACGCGACTTTTATTTTCCAGTTAAGCAATCAACGTCTGCCATATTTCTCAATTGATGCTTTCTTACAGCATCCGTTTTGTCATCCAATTAAGAAGATACGGAAAAATTGTTGGCTGCTCTCATTCTTATATAAATAAGAGCCTATTTATACTGATATGACGCGTTCAGTAAATCGTTGCAGATATTAGGGGCCGAAAGGATGCTTCCTTATATGTACTCATCTTTAAAGCTACTGTCAGCTGTTTACATAAATACTTGAACTAACATACGTAGCCCGGTTATCAACAATACAACTGCAAACACTTTCTTGAGATTTCCAGCATTTAATTTGGCTGCTAAGGTAGCGCCAACCGGAGCAAATAATACCGTCAGCGGCACAATACATACAAAGCCGATGATATTCACCAGACCAAATGTGCCTGCAGGGGCATCTAATGGTGTGCTCCCGATAAACAACATGGTAAGAGCGCCAGGTAAGGAGATAATTAAACCTATGGCTGCCGCAGTACCCACGGCCTTGTGTGCGGGATAGTTATATAAAGTCAGTAATGGCACGGAGAGTGTGCCTCCGCCGATACCCACCATAGAGCTAAAAAAGCCAATAGCCGAGCCCATCACTGATTGACCCAGCTTGGCGGGTAATTGCTGAAATAAGGCAGATTTATTTGTCCTTATCAACATATTCAATGCTGATAAGGTCGCAATAATGCCGAATAATGCTGTCAGCCACACTCCATCAACACGTGTCACCAACCAACTTCCTATTAAATCACCAACAAGAATAAACACAGCCCAACGCTTTAAAAGAGCGAAATCGACATTACCTTTCTTACTGTGTGAATAAATCGAGCTGAGTGATGTTGGCACAATTGTGGCCAAGGATGTGGCTGTTGCAATGACCATGGCAGAATCTGGCGAGACGCCAAAGCCTTGAAACAGAAAAAACAGCACGGGCACAATGACAATGCCGCCCCCTACTCCCAGTAATCCTGCCAGCACGCCAGCAAATATGCCAGTCGCCATCAGGGCCAAAAATGTGGTGATATTTGTTGTTATGAATTCAAGCACACTCGTTTACTTCTCTATGCGATAAAACACTCGTAATCAGACCATGAGACTGGTATGGCCTCATGGGTTTTACATTTACGTTTAAGACGACAGTTCATTTCTGATGATGTCTGCTCCAGCACTCAATGCCTTCAGCTTGCCAAGCGCCAAGTCACGTGGCAAAGGGGCCATACCACAGTTCGTACAAGGGTAAAGGTTTTCGGCATCCACAAATTGAAGTGCTTGTCGCAGGGTATTCGCCACCTCATCTGCCGTCTCTATGCTGCTGCTCGCCACATCGATGGCACCCACCATAATCTTCTTACCTCGAATCAGTTCGATGAGCTCCATCGGCACATGTGAGTTGTGACATTCTAGAGAAATCATATCAAGACTGGACTGTTGTAGCTTGGGAAAGATGGATTCATATTGTCGCCATTCTGAACCTAATGTTTTTTTCCAGTCAGTGTTGGCTTTTATGCCATAGCCATAACAAATATGAACAGCTGTTTCACAAGTGAGTCCTTCTACAGCTCTTTCCAGGGTTGCCATTCCCCAATCATTCACCTCATCAAAAAATACGTTAAAAGCCGGCTCATCAAACTGAATAATATCGACTCCGGCCGCTTCGAGTTCTTTTGCTTCTTGATTCAAAATTTTGGCAAATTCCCAGGCCAGCTTTTCCCGGCTTTTGTAATGACCATCATATAAAGTATCAATCATGGTCATAGGACCAGGCAGTGTCCATTTAATTGGCTGATCTGTTTGTTCACGCAGAAATCTGGCATCTTCGACAAAAACAGGTTTTTGTCGGCTTACCGCTCCTACAACCGATGGGACACTGGCATCATAACGGTCACGGATCTTGACTGTTTCACGCTTATCGAAGTCGACCCCATCAAGATGTTCAATAAATGTGGTCACAAAGTGTTGGCGTGATTGTTCACCATCACTGACGATATCAATACCAGCACGTTGCTGTTCATGCAGTGACAGTTTTAAAGCATCGTGTTTACCATGGGCTAATGCATCACCTTCTAATTTCCAAGGAGACCAAAGCTTTTCAGGTTCTGCCAGCCAAGATGGTTTCGGTAAGCTACCAGCTGTTGATGTGGGTAATAGTTTTTTCATAATCATAATTTCTATATTGTAAGTAGACTAGGAAGCGTAA
>NZ_DIAC01000039.1:11953-16977 GCF_002414625.1 Methylophaga sp. UBA5088
GTAATTCTCAAACCATTTCTGTAGCACGGCCTGATATGGTTTGATGAAATGCTCTTCTGCAAATTTGCCTTGTTTAACAGCTAACTGACTGCGTTCTTCTCGGTCATACACAATTTGTGTAATTGAGTGATCAGCATGTCTCAGATTAGGCTTGTAGAGATTACCCGCCACGGCATTGGCGTTATAAATCTCTGGTCGGTAGATTTTCTGAAATGTTTCCATGGTGCTGATCGTGCCGATAAGCTCAAGGTTGGTGTAATCCGTGAGTAAGTCGCCAAAAAAGTAGAATGCCAATGGTGCCACACTATTTGGAGGCATAAAGTAGCGAACTTTAAAGCCCATTTTTTCGAAATATTGTTCTGTGAGAGACGGTTCATTAGCGTTGTACTCGACTCCTAGGATGGGGTGCTGATTTTCAGTGCGCTCGTAGGTTTTATTATCAGACACGCTCAGGCAAATCACTGGCGGTTTATTAAAATTAGCTTTGTAAGTATCTGAGCACACAAAATCTTTAAACAACTTGCCATGAAGCTCACCAAATCTATCCGGAATGGTGAATTGAGACCGTCCTTTATTATGTTCCAGCAGTAACACACTAAAATCATAATCTCGTACATAGGATGAAAAATTATTACCGATGATGCCATCGATACGCTTGTTTGTTTTTTTATCAACGATATAGGTCTTCAACATTTCAATAGATGGAAAGTGTTGACCATTGCCTTCAATATCAATGTCGACCGAAATGATTTCAAGCTCGACAGCATAACGTTCCCCTTTAGGGTTATCCCAATTCGCTAAGGCATTGAAACGACTGTCTACCATTCTTAAAGCATTACGCAAATTCTCCCGGCGTCTCTCTCCTCTCGCTAAATTAGCGAAGTTGGTCGTGATCCGTGTGTTATCAGAAGGCTGATAATTCTCGTCGAAACGAATGCGCTTAATCGTATACTCAAAGTCTGTATTCATCGTGATTCGTGTCCTGTTAAATGCAATATCATCTTGATTCATTTCACACGCTGATCGCTGCTTATGCCTAATAGTTGTTTCCAGCTTCAATTAGGTCTTACAAAATCACTTGTGCTTTCAGCGGTGAGAGAAGTTATACAGGGACTTACACATGAATAAAATTGATATTATTTCATATATCGATTAATTAAATTCATGACTTAGATAAACAGAACTGATTATCGAGGGTTTATGGATAAAACACAGACCGCAAATGTTGCCGACCAGACATGACATTTATTCTCTCAATTCCATCCATCTGAGTGGAAAACGAATCTAAAGCGCACGTATGAAAGGACAATGTTGTGGACAGTCAGATGGTGGAGACACTAAATAGCGTGCTGAGATAATAAGCCTGCGGCTGTCACGAGGAAGAAAAATCACTATTACAGCCAATAGAGAAGCCAGACTTTTCGATGAGGCTATGACGTTTATTTACCCGTGCTGTTGAGCGTGACAATTTGTGTCTCAATGACAGTCAACCCTGATAGTCTCTCTGTCACCATCAACTTCATAGCATCTATATCAGCAATACAATAAAAGCTGATTATCAACCGGTTTTGACTGGACGCTGTGTCAACCTCAGTGGTTTATCAAGCCCATAGGATGATTATAACTACGCGCTAGCTCTATAAACGCTTTGAGGTAGGCAATATCCTCATCACTATCACGCGTGCCCAAATAGATTTGTTTAGCTATACCAACTTTACTCAAACGCACCACAGCAAGCGGCAGTTTAAGACAGTATTCTTCTGCTAACCAGCGAGGCAAGGCAGCCACACCGCGTCCAGATGCCACCATTTGCAGCATAATTTCAGTTGTCTCACTGGTTTTATGCTGTTTAGGTACGACCTCTGCCGGGTTGAGGAAATGGGTATAAATATCGAGTCTATTCGTGGCCACCGGATAGGTCAGTAATACCTCATCAGATAAATCTTCTGCCCGAGCATAATCACGTTCTGCTAATGCATGCTGCCGAGGTACAACAAGCACTTGCTCATAATCAAAAACAGGCGTGAAATTCAGCCCTTTTTTATATAAGGGATCGGGCGTGACTAATAGATCGATTTCATAATCGAGCAGCGCCCCCACTCCACCAAATTGAAACTTCTGTTTCACATCCACATCAACATCTGGCCAGGTATCTAAAAATGGAGAAACCACTTTCAATAACCATTGATAACATGGATGGCATTCCATCCCTATTCTTAAGGTCCCACGCTCGCCATGAGCAATCTGCTTAAGCTTATCTTCTGCGTAATTAAGTAAAGGCAGCACTCTGTTAGCAATATGGAGTAAATAACGACCTGCTTGTGTTAAACGCAAGCTTCGTCCTTCTCGCAACCAGATTTCAGTACCCATGTTATCTTCCAGTTTTCGCATGGTATGACTGAGCGCTGATTGTGTGACACATAAAGCTTTAGCGGCTGAGGTAAGCGAGCCATGTTCTTCAACAGCATGCACAATTTTTAGGTGGGTACGTTCAATCATAAGCTTCATGAGTAAAATTAATTGGTATGTGAAAATATACCATTTTTATTCATTGTTTAAGTCATTTAGACTATGGATATGATTAAACATGTACTGATGGATTTATTGAATGAATGATGCTGCCCATATTCGCACCTATCCGGTCGTTGAGTACTTTTGCCAAGTTAAAAAGCTAAATGCATTAACGGCAACAACCTTTGAGATTGATTTAGAAGCGCCTGAAGGGACTGAGTTAGAGTACGCAGCAGGTCAGTACTTAGCATTGGAATTAGACGTGAATGGTGACGGTACACCACAATCATTGTCTTACACGATTGCAAACAACATTGATTCCTCTCGTCCACGCCGCTTACAACTTTTTATTCAGAATGGCAGTGAGTTCGCTAATAAGATCTTAAAAACACTGTCATCCTTGTATGAGAATACTGAGAGAGTGAAGGTCACTTTAGCAATGGGAAACGCTTTTCTACAGACTGATCTAGCATTACCTCATCTATTAATTGCAGCGGGCTCAGGCATTGCAAAAGTTAAATCAATTACCGAAGAAATCATTAAGCAACAGCCTGATGCAAACGTGTATATATATTGGTCCAATAGACAAGCGAATGAATTTTACCTGCTGGATACGTTTGAACATTGGTCCAATCAGTACAGAAACCTAAGCTTCACACCAGTATTAGAGGTGGCTGATCCAGACTGGCCGGTTCGCTCTGGTTATCTTTATCAAGTGATTCAAGAAGACTTTGACAAACTGAATGATGTTCAAGCTTATCTCTGTGGTTCGCCGCAAATGGTCTATGGCACAATCGATAGACTTGAACCGAAAGGATTGAAAGAAACGAATTGTTATTCTGACGTTTTTGAATATATGCCAAGAGATAAGTTTACATCGGCTAAAGGTGAAGATTAACAAGCCATGAGGGCTTGTTTTGCTTGAATCATTGAGGATTAGCCTTTTGCCCTTTGGCTGAAGAAAATCCTGTTTAGCCACTTAACTAACATCGGGATGAAATTAGTTATCAGGGTTGATAAGAATTTTTATATCATCAGCTTTGATGGCAGATGACTCATGGATAGCAAACTCGGGATGAATGGCTTTTTTGACTTTGTCTGCAATCAGTTGTGGCTCAGCATTTTCTTCAGGAGAAAAGTGTAATAAAGGTATTTTGGCTGCCCTCAAGGCATTATCGATAAAGGCATTGTGCTGCTTATCAGGCTGAGCATCCGAGCTATTATTCAGTTTAATTGCACATAAAATCTCTGACGTCTCTGTATCACTAAGAACAAAATCCACATACATCAACTGAATATATTGGCTCGCTTTTTGGCTGGCAGACTTAGATTTGGTGTGTTTCACCGTCAATAAATCAGAGAGACGGACTTTGAAAGCAATGTCATATTGCTCATTTACAGCAAGCTGAAGTTTGTGTTTAAACGCTCTCTCTGTGGGCGTATACAAAGATGGGCGCTTCAGATAGGGATAAACCTTCATTTTTTCAAGCTGTTTATTATCATTCTTCATCAACGAAAGAAGCAAAACGGCAACTAATATAACAACAAACAGTGAAATGAAAACAAATGACATTGAGATATCCCAGTTGAAAATCGGATCTTAGAATATGTTGTCATCGCTCAGCAATAGATAAAAGCCTCACTACATGAACATCCAGCAAGAATTTGTTTTATAACAAGATAAAACATCGCTACAGACTATGAGTACTTAAACGAATAGAAGATAGAAACACGTTAGCGAAACAGTCACTCCAATCAGAGATAAGCCAGACTCATCTGTCTGATCATAAGCTTAAGACACTTTAAATTGTCTCACCATATTAGTGAGTCTTTCACTGAGCTGAGCAATTTCCTGACTAGCTTGTGATACCTGCTCTGAGCCTTCTGCCGTATTTTCTGATACCTGTTGTATGTTGAGAACATTGTTATTAATTTCATTCACAACATGACTTTGTTGCTCGGCAGCCGTGGCGATCAGTGTATTCATCTCGGTTATCGAACTCACAGAATTTGTTATCTCATTGAGTGAGTTGGTTGCATTCACGGCCTTAGCAACTAAGCCCTCAATACTGGTCTTATTCAACTCCATTGAGCTCACAGCATTATCTGAACCTTGTTGGAGAGTGAGAATCAGATCTTCAATTTCTTTTGTTGAGTCCTGGGTTTTTTGGGCTAATGAGCGCACTTCATCAGCCACAACAGCAAAACCCCGTCCCTGATCACCGGCCCGGGCCGCTTCGATGGCCGCATTTAACGCCAGTAAGTTGGTTTGTTCAGCAATATTTTTGATTACATCCAGTACAGTCCCAATGTTTTCACTATCAGACTTTAACGTTCTGATGACCGATGTGGATGAGTTAATTTCGTCCGCAAGATTGTTAATCGAAGCGACGATTTCTTCGACAACTTGTCTTCCAGACTCTGAGTCTTTATCGCCTTTAATTGCGGCCGCTGAGGCTTTTTCAGCACTATTCGCCACTTCCTGAACGGTCGCTGTCATTTGTGTAATCGCT
>NZ_DIAC01000039.1:17027-21823 GCF_002414625.1 Methylophaga sp. UBA5088
TTCAGCACTATTGGCCACTTCCTGAACGGTCGCAGTCATTTGTGTAATTGCTGATGCGACATGCGTTGTTTCATTTTTCTGTTGTGCAATATTCTGATTAGTTGAACGACTGACTACCGACGTTTCTTCGGCTGCTGTCGATAATTGTTCAGAAGCGTCAGTTATGCCCATCACCAGTTTTTGTAATTTTTCGACAAAACTATTGAAGGCATTGCCCATCGCACCGACTTCATCTTTACTGGCAAAATTCATGCGTTTTGTTAAATCATTATCCTGAGCCATCGTCGTCAGCACGCTCATGACACCTTTAATGGGGGTAACGATATTGCTGATAATAATTTTGGAAATGAATATACCAAGAACCAACGACACCACCGCCATCGCAATCAGGCTGAGTAAACTCGAACTATGCAGATCCTTGACGTTAGTGACCGAACGATTAGTAATGTTATCAATACTGGCTTGCATGGCTTGTAAGCTTTCAAACAGCTTGGCTTCAATAGCCACTAACTGAGCTTGTTCGTCTTTTGAGAGATAACCACCACCTGACATACTGCCACCGCGCTTAATAATTTGAATCGCGCTATCGACATACTTCTGATAATTAGCCTGCTGCTCAACAACTTTAGCCGTATTTTCTTCCAAACTCGCCACATCAGCCTGGAGGTCAGCATCTAACGCTTTGTCTTTGGATGCATTCAGAATGGCCACAATATCCTGCATAGCCTGATTAGTTTGCAGAGTGATATTGTCGATCTTGGCAAAATGCTCTTTAATGACTTTTCTTCTGGCACCAGATTTGGCATCAATCATTAGTGTTTGTAGTTCAGAGGCCTTCTTTAGCTGGAGCTGGCGGGCTTCAGCCACATTCTTCTCAAGCGGTAACGACATTTGATAGATGACAGAAAATTCGCTTGAAATGTCATTCATTTTAAAAATAGCAAAGGCTGAAATCAGCAGCTGCGTTAGCCCAAGAATAACCACCACACTGAAAATCTTTTTCCCAATAGGAAGATTCTTAATAAACTGCATTTCAACCTCATGTATCTACAAATCGTCTGAATTTAGCCTGATATGAAAATTTCATAGCATTACCAGGAATTATATCGGCCTGATTTCCAAATAATGAAGCACTTTTAGCTCATCGTGTCTTAGTTTCTGCCTAATGAGCAATATCACTCATCATGTATCTGTCTTAAGCATCTGTTAACAAAAACAATTCAGACTGACGTCCTACTTTATATGACTAATCCACTCTCAAGTTAGACTGGATCTATCAATAACGCTCGGATGTTCCATGTCAAAATATAAAAACAACTTATTCTTCGATCTTTATTTTATTTTTAGTTCGGCATTCATTTTAATGCTTTTACAGACGCTACTAAGAGGCGTTCTGTTATGGCGAAACAATGATCTGGCAGCCAGCATTCCCAGCCATGATCTTATTCATGCTTTTCTTACCGGGCTTCGCTTTGATTTGATTGTCACTGTTTATGCGCTGCTGCCATTAATAATTGGCTTACTGTTTAAAAAAGGTTTAAGCAACCGTAAAGCTTATACAGTCTGGCTTACCTTTGTTTCCAGCGTGATGATCTTTCTCGCTATCATTGAGCTCGACTTTTATCATGAGTTTCATACACGGCTGAACAGCCTGGTTTTTGAATATATGAAGGAAGATCCGGCAACAGTATTAAGCATGATTTGGTATGGGTTTCCTGTCGTCACTTACCTAATCATTATCGGTCTAATGATCACGGCATTATTTTTTATCTTTACTGTAAACAGCCGGATTAACCAAGCTAAGTCCACTGATAAAACTCGATACAGCCTTAGAATGACGGCATTTCTCGTCGTATTGTTAATATCAGTCGTGGCCGCACGAGGCACATTACGTCAGGGACCACCACTGCGTTGGGGTGATGCCTTCCAGAGTAATTATCTTTTTGCCAATCATTTGGGCTTAAACGGGGTTTATACATTAGCTAAAGCCGTTATCGGTACCAAAAAAGGTGATAATAAATGGCTCAAGAAAATGCCATTAGCTGATGCCGACAGTACTGTCGAGGAAATGATTCTAACGCCATCTGATCAACTTATAGACCCCGAGTACTCACCAGTATTACGTAGTTATCATGCACGTGTGGGTTTAACCCAAAAACCATTAAATGTTGTGTTCATTCTGATGGAAAGCTTCAGCGGTGAATATGTCGGTGCTTTAGGTCATGATGAAGGCATCACACCAGAATTCGACAAACTCGCCAAACAAGGCCTGTTATTCAATCGCTTTTTCTCAAACGGCACACACACTCACCAAGGTATGTTTACTTCATTAGCGTGCTTTCCTAACTTGCCTCACTATGAGTATTTAATGCAACAGCCTGAAGGCAGTAACCATTTTTCCGGTTTGATACAAATGACAGCCGACAGAGGTTATCAAAGTATGTACATCTATAACGGTGACTTTGCCTGGGATAATCAAAAAGGCTTTTTTGGTGCCCAGGGTATGCAGCATTTTATTGGCAGACATGATTTTGTGAATCCTGTTTTCTCAGATCCTACCTGGGGCGTATCTGATCAGGATATGTTCGACCGAGCTACCGAAGAGTTACAAAAAATGCCTAAAGACAAGCCATTTTTTGCTTTTTTACAAACCTTATCTAATCACACACCTTATGCCTTACCTACCCCACTTCCTGTTGAAAAAGTGACTGGTCACGGTGAGTTGAATGAACATTTAACCGCGATGCGTTATGCCGATTGGGCTTTGGGCCAGTTTTTCAAAAAAGTGATTAAGTCAGATTATGTCGATAATACGCTGTTTGTTTTAGTAGGCGATCACGGCTTTAGTTCCCCTAATCAGGTCACCGATATCGATATGCTTAAATTCCATGTGCCGCTATTAATTATTGGTCCAGATGTTGTCAAAAAATATGGTCACACTAACTCAACGGTCGGCGCTCAAGTCGATATTGCACCGACAGTCGCGGGTTTAATGGGTGGAGATACCACTTATAACTGCTGGGGCCGTGATTTATTAAATATCAATGACGCCGGATTTGCTGTTATTAAACCATCAGGCTCAGATCCAACCACAGCTATCATTGATGATAATAAAGTGCTGGTTAAATCAACAGACAACAATGCAACGTTATATAACTATGAGTTATTACCAAAAGCTTCTGCAAACACGCTTCATGACGCTGTTGGCACAGAGAAACTGGAGCATCGTTTAGATGCCTATATTGTATCTGCCACATCGACTTTATTACGAGGTAAAGCCGGTATAAAAACACCAGATAACCGCGTTGCTGTAAATTGATCAGCCTAGCGAATAATTGCCATCCTTTTTATATTTAGTTATGTTGTGCACTAGTTATTTGTAAAGAGGATGAATAACAATATGAAAATAAAATTCCTGATCATTCCATTGTTGATGACAGCATTTGCTGCTCATGCTGATAGCTCCACAGTCGATGCAGCAGTAGGTGGTGGCATCGGTGGTGCTATAGGCGCTGCTGTGGGTAATGAGGTGGGTGGTCGCGAAGGCGCAATGATTGGTGGTGCTGTAGGTGCAGCCACTGGTGTCGCCGTTAACACTGATGAAGAAGGTCACAGCGAACATCATGACAAACGTCATCATGAAAACCATCAGGGGCATTTCTGCCCGCCTGGCCAAGCAAAAAAAGGCAACTGTTAGTTATCTGAAAAAGCCGTCATCAATGACGGCTTTTTTATATCGCTTATTTATTCAGCAAATACTTACGCCAAGATCTGAAAGATGTAATGTCGGTCGCCTGCTCAAGGCCATAAGACTCACAGATAAACCCTGTAACCCAGCGTCCATCTTTTACTTCAAGCTTGCCCAAACCTAATGGGGCTGCAATGCCTGCCAGAAAAGAGCCTAACGTTGCTGTGGGTAAAGACCAAAGTTCAATTTCAATCTCTGTCCCATTTTCATCACGAACCAGTCCAGGTCTTTTGGGCGAACCACCCGCTAAGGCATAAAGCTTATAGGCATTAGCCGTTACCGTTTTCTCTAAAAAGACACCGCCTCGCTCCGTTAATTGATAATTAAGCGGTTGTCCCTGCAAATGTGCTCCACATACGGCGACAGTGATGCGATCACCACAGCTTGAGATAGCCGCTGATGAATCTGGGCAGGCAACATCCATCGCACCTAAAGGCAATCGTAATGACTGCTGCATCAAATTGGCATAACTTAATAATCGGGCATCACTAAAAGCACGTGAAAACAAAGTCACACCAAACGGTAAACCTGATGAAATAAATCCTGTCGGTACCGCTATCGCACTGCAATCAAGCAGGTTCATAAAGTTAGTGTAATGCCCCAGATTGCTATTAAGTTTTATTGGATCTGCCTGTACCTGCTTAATGCTATAGGTGGTGCCAGCTGTTGGCGTCAGAATAAAATCATAGCTTTCCAGCGCATCTCTTACCTGCTGCCGGCAAGCCTGTAACTTATATTCCGCTTTAAATAAGTCATCTGCTCGGGCATCTTCCTGTGTCGCAAGAATATCCTGAATGACTTGCAGCATAGCTTGTCTGTCGACGCCTTCTGTTGCCACACGACGTTCTGCCACCCAAGGGCCTTCATAAAGCAGTCTGGCCGCAGTAAAGAATGGTTCGAAATCGATAAACTGTTTCTTACCACCCAGACTTTCCAGATGTTTTACCGCTTGTTCAAATTGCTCAGCATATTCTGCATCACCAAAGAAATTCAGCTGTTCAGATTTTGGCACAGCAAAACTAAACGTACTCTCGGCTAACTGACCGTA
>NZ_DIAC01000039.1:21866-26724 GCF_002414625.1 Methylophaga sp. UBA5088
TTACCTTTATTGGTATCCAGATTGGGTCTGGCAAAGGCATCATTGGTATCAAACTCAGCGGCGACATTAAATACCGTATTGGCATCATCGGTGGTTAAGCTGAAAATAGATACACAATCCAAGCTACGACAGGCTGGTACGACACCATCGGTACTCAATAAACCTCGGGTTGGTTTTAAACCAATCAGATTATTAAAGGCGGCTGGCACACGTCCTGACCCAGCGGTATCTGTACCTAATGAAAAGCTGACTAAACCTAATGCCACAGCAACAGCAGAACCTGAACTGGAGCCACCAGAAATATAGTCTTTGTCAAAACTGTTATGGCATGGCCCCCATTTTTCAGGTGAACGTACGCCTACCAGCCCTGTAGCAAACTGGTCAAGATTGGTTTTACCTAGCGGAATCGCTCCGGCATCAATCAATTGCTGTACAACAAAGGCTGATTTATCGGGCGTGTAAGTATAAGCCTCACAGCCCGCCGTGACAGGGAACCCAGCCAACTCAATATTATCTTTGATGGCAAAGGGAATCCCAAATAACGGTTTTTCTTCAATACTGCTGTTTTCCAAAGCATCCAGATAAGGCTGAAGTTGTTCCATACTGAATAACTCGATCCAGATATTGTGATCAAGGTATTGCTGACAACGCTCTAAGGCATTCTCAATAACTTGTTTTGGCGATAAATCACCAGTTTGATACGCCTGCTGCAATGCCGCAATGGTCATATTTTGTTGTGACATTATTCAACCTCCAACACTAATAAACGGTCACCCATACCTACTTGTGATCCTGCTTTTCTGGAAAGTGAAGTCACTTTACCTGCCTGCGGTGCTGTCACCAGAATTTCCATTTTCATCGCTTCTAAAATCATCAAGGTGTCGCCTTCTTTCACGTCTTGCCCCTCTTCCACTTCGATTTTCCAGATACTGCAATTCAATGGGCTATCCACTGATATCGCATTGTCTGCCAGAGGCAATAAAGCTTCATCCACGTCGGCTTGTTGATCACCACTATCAAAATGCAATAAACCATCACGTTTCCAACGTTCTAATTCTTCATTAAAGGCTTTCTGACGCATGCTGGTGAACGTATCAATTTCATCTTGATGTTGTTCAATAAAGGCGTTGTAGTCTTTTAAATTGAAGCGTGTTTCTTCAATCTTGAGTTCATAGTTACCATGAATAAAGTCACGACGAATCTGCATTAACTCATCATGGCTGACTTCATAAAACTGAATTTGATCAAAGAAACGTAATAACCAGGGCTTGGTAAATTCTTTGGTTGTTTCGTAACGATTCCACATTTGCAGAGTACGTCCGATAAACTGATAACCACCCGGCCCTTCCATGCCATACACACAAAGATACGAGCCACCAATTCCCACTGAGTTTTCTGCGGTCCAGGTTCTGGCTGGATTGTATTTTGTCGTTACCAGACGGTGTCGTGGATCCATTGGCGTCGCTACTGGGGCACCGAGATACACATCGCCCAGTCCCATCACCAGATAGCTGGCATCAAACACGATCTTCTTCACATCATCTACTGAATCAAGACCATTGATACGGCGAATAAACTCAATGTTGTCAGGACACCATGGGGCATTTTCTCTGACCGATTGCATATATTTTTCGCTGGCTAAACGGCAAGCTTCGTCATCCCAGGAAATAGGAATATGCACAATACGCGTGGGTAAATCTAAGTCATCCACATGCTGGATATCTTTCTCTGCCTGTTTTAATACAGTCATTAAGTCATCAAGAGATAACACCATACTGTCATAGTGCACCTGCAGCGAACGGATACCTGGCGTCAGCTCTAAAATGCCCGTCACCGCCTGTTCCTGTAACCACAACATTAAGGCATGTACTTTAAACCGCAGATTGATATCTAAGGTTTGCTCACCAAATTCGACTAAGAGATAGTGATCCCCTGCCAGTCTGTAGGTGATATCCATCCCTGATGAAGCATCTTTGCTAATGGCATGCACAGGCGTATCAATAACGGCAGGCTCTACGGATATTGATTGTTGACTTAAACCATCAATCGCCTGATTTTGTGCACGCTCTAAGGCATTGGCTGTTTCAATCGATACAGGTATAAAGCGAACGGTATCTCCTGCTTTTAACTGGCCCACTTTCCATAAATCAGCGGTAATTACGGTTGCCGGACAAACAAAACCACCCAAAGAGGGTCCATCTGGCCCAAGAATAATCGGCATATCCCCAGTAAAGTCGATAGACCCAACAGCGTAGGCATTATCGTGAATATTAGAAGGATGCAGACCAGCTTCGCCGCCATCGGTTCTTGCCCATTCTGGTCTTGGCCCAATCAAACGCACGCCGGTACGACTGGAGTTGTAATGAATTTTCCAGTCTGTGGAAAAAAACATCTCGATATCATTATCAGTGAAAAAGTCGGGTGCACCATGTGGCCCGTACACCACATGAATATCCCAATGATGCTCAATTTCAGGCTGTAAAGCAGCTGCCATCACCGCATTATCAGCGACTTGCTGTTCAGGCAGAATATGTAATACATCCCCTGTTTTTAAGGTACGACCGACATGTCCACCAAACTGACCTAAAGTGAACGTAGAACGTGAACCTAAATATTCCGGACATTGAATACCACCAGCCACTAATAGATACGCTCTAGCACCCGTGCCTTTTACCTGACCTAATTTCAGCTTATCACCGGCTTGTACTGAAATAACTTGCCATGGTGATTGTTTTTCACCATTTAACTCAATACTCAGTTCAGCGCCAGTCACCACAATACTGGTCGCTACGTTAAAGCTTAGTTCAGGCCCAGACAAAGTGATTTCCAGACCCGCACAGGACTCATCATTACCTAATAAACGATTACCTAAACGGAATGACAGACTGTCAAATGGCCCAGACGGCGGTACACCGATATCCCAATAACCAACACGTGCAGGATAATCCTGAATCGTTGTCATAGTGCCTGGTGACAGGACATTGATCGTCGAAGGCTGATAGACAAAACTATCTAAATAACGCGTGGTGACCGCCGCGTTTAAGAATGCATCATCTTGTAAAATCTGACCGACATAATCGGCATTGGTCTCAATACCGTAAACCTGTAACTCATCCAGGGCTGCCAGTAGTTTTGTATGAGCTGACTCACGGTTATCAGCATGGCTGATAATTTTGGCTAACATCGGGTCATAAAAAGGAGAGACTTCGATACCGGCTTTCACCCAATAATCAACACGAATGGCCTCACTCTTTGGCCAGATGACTTCTGTCAGTAAACCTGAAGACGGCTGAAACTGTTTATGCGGATCTTCAGCATACAATCTCACCTGAATCGCATGGCCTTTAGGTTGAGGTGCTGTAGCAGGTAATTGAGACTCTTTCGCACCGACCTCGACCATCCAGCGAACCAGATCGACGCCGTAGACTTCTTCCGTGACCCCATGCTCAACTTGCAACCGGGTGTTTACTTCCAGGAAGTAAAACTGTTGATTATCGGCGTCGTAGACAAATTCCACGGTACCGGCACTGCGATAATGAATGGCAGACATCAGTCTGACGGCGACTTCCTGCATCTCAGCACGCACATCATCAGGAATATTAGGTGCTGGCGCTTCTTCAATCACTTTCTGGTTACGGCGTTGACTGGAACAGTCTCGATCCCCGAGAGCCAGCACATGCCCTTCCCCGTCACCAATCACCTGCACTTCGATATGACGGGCACGAGTAATAAATTTCTCCAGAAATACCCCATCATTGGAAAAGTTATTAGCACTGAGGTTTTTAACTGAGTTAAACGCCTGACGTAATGAAGCTTCATCATCACAACGGTTCATACCGATACCACCGCCACCAGCAGTAGATTTGAGCATGACGGGATAGCCGACATCATTGGCTTGGGTTACGGCATCTTCTAAAGAGGTTAATAAGCCTGTGCCTGGTAATAAAGGCACATCGTTCTCTTCTGCCAATGCCCGGGCACTGTGCTTCAGGCCAAACGACTCCATCTGTTCTGCAGTGGGGCCGAGAAAAACAATACTATTTTGTTCACATAAACGAGCAAACCCTGGGTTCTCACTGAGGAAACCATAACCGGGGTGAATCGCTTCAGCACCAGACTGTTTGGCAATCTCAATAATGCGTTGTTGATTAAGATAAGTCTCACTGGCACGGCCTTCGCCAAGTGAGTAGCTTTCATCTGCAGCACTGACATGCAATGAGTCTCGATCAGCTTCGGCATATATAGCAACAGCCTGAACATTCATCTCATGCAAAGTGCGAGTAATCCGTGTCGCTATGGCACCACGGTTAGCAATTAGAACTTTCTTAAACATGATGGGTATTCCTAATCTGGGTCGTCCCAGCAATTAAAGCGTTGTTTCAGGTCGTCCCGAAACATAATCCGTATTAGCTCCAGATAACCACTTCTACAGGGGTTGGGTTATAAGCGTTACAAGGGTTGTTCAACTGTGGACAGTTAGATATCAGCACAATCACATCCATCTTCGCTGTCATTTCTACATATTTACCGGCTTCTGAAATACCATCAGCAAAGGTCAGTTGACCGTCTTCTGTTACAGGAACATTCATGAAGAAATTAATGTTATGAGTGATATCACGTTTGCTGACACCAAAATGTTCATTTTCAGCGACCGCCAGCATCCAGCTATCACGGCAGGCATGCATGGTCTTTTTCTCCAGTGAATAACGTACGGTGTTAGATTCTGTGGCACAGGCACCGCCCAGCGTGTCATGTCGGCCACAGGTGTCTGCTGTAATTTCTAACATAGGATTGCCAAGATTTGACAACAGGGTTGTTTCTGCAGTGAGATAAACATTACCTTGTTCACGTAACGTAT
>NZ_DIAC01000039.1:26788-28425 GCF_002414625.1 Methylophaga sp. UBA5088
TGTTCACGTAACGTATCAATTGCACTGTATCTTTCACTGGGATCAGCCGCACTGTAAAACAGGGTATCAGCGGCCTGATTACCATGTGAATCAACAATTCGCAGCGTTTCGCCGGCTTTGAGCTCATGCATCCAATAATCGCCTGCTAACACTTCTTCACGATAGCTGGCTAGTTCAGGGTTTAAATTACTTTCTTTAATCACAACAATATCCTTCCCTAATTAATGATGATGACCGCATTGATGGTAGATACGGTTATTCTCAAAACCACGCTGATTCTCTGCACAGTGATTCACGCATTCGTCATCTTCAGTCACCGGTGCAGATTCTCTTAACTGATAGATAACGGGATGTTTGGGGTAGGCTTCAGCGGTATTCATCGGGTGTGGGCAGGTATGGAAGATAACCAGCGTATCCATCTCAAAACGTAAATCGATGAAGTCACCGGCTTTACTATTGTTTTTAACAAACTGCATATTGCCATCAGCATCGGTTTTGACCTGACTGAACAAATTCAGATTGGCCGCCATATCACGACGGTTCATGCCGTATTTGGCTAACTCCACCAAAAATGCATGTTCGCCACTTAAGGTCCAGTCATTTCCCGCTTCCTGATAACTTCTATCAGCCCAACGGTTTTTCATTTTCTCAGTGGAAAGGTTTCCGCCTACAGTATCGTGCCAACCAACGCTGTCATCGATGATAGAGCAAAATACATGTCCCATATCTGAGTACAAACAATGGCCTTTCGTCAGCTTGAATGTATGTTGACATTTCAAGGTGTCTGGCGCGTTGTAACGCTCCAGCTTATTCATCGGGTTGTAGAAGAGCATACCGACATTCGCACCGCCCTCTTTATCAATCAGACGCAGTGTTGTGCCCTTTCTGACTAACATTGACCAATGCGTGCCACCAGGCAATGTATCCTCATAAATCACATCGTTTTGTTTCTCGCTCATACTGTTTCCTGCTTTTGTTTCATTGTGTTTGAGATGTCATCCAAAGTGGATTTCCTTGTGTCACCGACGGGAATATCAAAAGTAATGGATGCCCCATATCGATTTGGGTTATCTGGGTCTTGACGGTGTTTATCGAACACCAATAAGCGAGTGCCCAAATAAAACCCTTCGGTTAAATCATGGGTAATCATGAAAATGGTGATACCGGTTTTTTGCCAGATATCTAAAATCAAGGCATGCATGTCTGAACGAATACCAGGGTCAAGCGCCCCAAATGGTTCATCCAGCAATAACACTTTCGGTTGTTTGATTAAGGCCTGGGCAATCGCTAAGCGTTGCTGCATACCGCCAGATAAAGAAGTGGGATATTGATTGGCGACATGACCAAGCCCGACAAGTTCTAACATTTCCTGAGCTTGGGCACGGACCTGTCGACGCTTGCTGCCAAAACATCTACCCAATAATTTTGATTGACCAAATTCCACACCCAACATGACATTTTCAATTACGTTCAAGTGTGGAAAAACAGAGTAACGCTGGAAGACGATGCCACGGTTAGCATCGGGCTCATCACGAATGGGATCACCATCCAGTAATAATTCTCCTCGAGAGGGGTTCTCTGTGCCCAGCAGCATTTTCAGAAAGGTGGTTTTGCCGCAGCCGGAGGCGCCGACCAGG
>NZ_DIAC01000002.1:0-563 GCF_002414625.1 Methylophaga sp. UBA5088
TGGCTACGGTTAAGTTATCTTTGGCCATGACCGTGCCTGTCAGGCGTGATGTGTCAATGGTATCGATGGGTAGTTCAAGGGCATTACCGCTATCATCAACAATAGGAATCGACCCACCTCCATTCACAATAGATGAACTTTCTTGCTCAATCTCAAACTCAACGGTTTTATCAGAATTAATACGAGGGGTAATTCTGAGAGTAATACCAATCTCTTCGAGCTCCGTCTCTGTTTCGACATAAGCTGGAGAAACCACAATGCCATTGGCAATGGTGGCTGACTGAAAGGTAAATCCGCGCGTTAATACGGCTTCCTGGCCAATAAAGAGTTCTGCCTCACGATGGTTAGAGGCCACCACCATGGGATTAGATAGCACTTTAAGACGGTTATTACGTTCCAGAAATTCGATATTGGCACGCAAACGACTGTTTAAAAACTCGTAAACAAAGGTGCCTGTGTTTGGCAGTGCATTATTACCAATTAACACCGGTTGTTGAGATTGATTACTGCCAGAAGGTTGTAATTCAAAATTGAAAATAGAGTTAAAGTCTTCACCCAGCAGG
>NZ_DIAC01000002.1:706-1729 GCF_002414625.1 Methylophaga sp. UBA5088
TTCACCCAGCAGGACATTGAGGATTTTCATTTCCAACATGACCTGTGGTACGGGGATATCCATACGTTTAACAAGACTGGTGATGGACTGAATCACTCTTTTATCATCGGTTCTGACGATGATCATATTGTGTTCGTTATTGACCGTCACATAGATAGGCTGAGCTTGAACGGTCACTTGTTGAAGTGTTTCGTTATCCAGAACATTTGACATCACGCCTTGTGCATTCGGCTGCGTCAATTGAGCGAGTTGATCGACCGTTAGGTCTGACTGACCAATCTGACTACCAGCAGCAATCAGGTTGTTATTGCGACCGCCGCCACCACTCAGGCTTCGGCTATTTCGAACGCTATTACTGCCACTGCGACCGCTTCGACTGCCACCACCACTTATCGTGCGTTCACCAGGCTCACGTCCCAAGGAGAGCAGAACCCGTTGACCATATAAGTCTTCAATGGCTTCTGCAACGATTTGTACGTTGGCATTAAGCAAGGTAAAAACTTCAATATGATCGCTTTCCCTGACTATCAGATCCTGACTGTATTCTTCTCGCGTCATAATCCGATACGTATTGGTATCGTCATCATAGCGATACCACAGATCACTGATACGGCATATGGACTTGACCGCATCGAGAACGGTTGTATTTTTAAGATGAATCGTAATCCGTTTTTCAGTCGCATCAGGTGTCGCAATGATATTGCTATCACTCAGCTCAGACAGGGTACGAATGACATCAATTAACTGCGTATCACTGTATTCGATCTCACTGATTTTGGCTGCTGCATGTCCAAAACTCATGTACAGAAAATAAAATAAAATGGCTGTTGTTAATCTTGCCCAAAATCTAAGCCTAATCATTATCTAAGTACTCTTACTGTGCCTAATATACCTGTCTCAACAGTGATGCTGAGTCGGTTAATATTTGTAATACGAATTGCATTGCGTGGTTGCGACGGATCAACATTGATTTCATCGCCTTCTTTCACCATATGCACTTTGTCTTTACCAATCTGAATCAAT
>NZ_DIAC01000002.1:1834-2558 GCF_002414625.1 Methylophaga sp. UBA5088
TCAATCTGAATCAAGGCCATGGGTTTATCACCTTCATCACTCTCGATATAACCTTTGAAGATTAATTCAGGGACGGTGAACTCACCTCGACCACGCTGAAAACCAGAACCAAACGCGCCATTGTTTTTCTGAAAGGCTGAGCCATGTTCGCTATAACTTGTCTGTGGATCGCTAAATGGGTCTCTCAACAATGGGCGAGAGATTGCTGCTTGTGTGTCGACCGCCGTCAAACTTTGCCAGTCCGACATCGCAGGTCTCGAATTGGGGTTCGCCGAAGCACTGTGGCTGAGCAAAAACAAGCTAAAAATAAAACAGTAACTTTTCATTCGTTTATCCAGACATGGAGAACATAGATTTGAAAAAGGCGTAATAGACGTAACCCACGATGCCACCTATTAACAGAATCGCGGCAGGTTCTGTTGCTGCAGCAATCGCTTTAGTGATGTTGCGAATCTTTTCTTCGTAAAACTGACCAGCATCACGCATGATGGGAATCATGCTGCCACTACGCTCACCCACTAAGACCATTTGTTGGATGAGTTCTTCGATATAGGGTTTATGAAAGCTTTTCCCCATATCATCTCCACGCAAAATACTTTCAGATGCCGCGATGATATTCCCAGAAATGGCTGTGTTACGGATGAGGTCACCAATGATTTCCAACGACTTCACCACTGAAACACCACTTTGTAATAAGGTGGATAAGCCCCACGTAATCTGAGAC
>NZ_DIAC01000002.1:2775-3941 GCF_002414625.1 Methylophaga sp. UBA5088
ATCTGAGACATGGCACTCGCCGATATCATTGAGCCAATCAAGGGGATTTTTAATAAAAAGATATCAATGTAAAGGCGACCTTCACGAGTGGAGTAGGTATAAATAATGCCACCAATAACCACAATAAAAACAACCAGTAACACATACCATTGTGTGGTAAGAAAGTTGGCAATGCCCATCAACTGAAGCATTTCCGGCGGCGGGGTTCTGCCACTGCGTTCAAAAAAACCAGCAAACTTAGGAATAACCGTCATCATCATAAAAATGAACACACCGATAGTCATCAACAAGACCACAATCGGGTAGGTCATGGTAGAAATTAACTGTGTTTTAATTTCGTGTTTGCGCTCCATAAAATCTGCAATACGCAGTAGGGCGGGTTCCAGCTCACCACTATTTTCAGCACTACGAATCATATGCAAAGCCATTGGCCCAAAAATAGATTCAAATTGTTCCAGTGCCTGTGAAAATGATTTACCCGAACTGATATCGTCATTAAGCGCATTCACAATCTGACGTAATTTGCCACGTTGGATATGGCTGAGAATAGTTAATGCTTCCGTCACAGAGAGTCCTGAGCGAAACATTAATGCCATTTGCCTGAAGAAAAATACCTTCTGAGAGGTTTTTACCGGAATATAGGTAAGTACCTGATCCCAGACTTGATTAAGGCCTTGAATAGAAACAGCCTGACTATCATCGGCAGCCACCCGAATTTGCGTGGCAAAAATGCCTTTCTTCTGGAGCTTACTGACGACAGCGTTTTGGTCTGCCGCCTGAATAAAGCCATGCTTGCTATCACCCGAACTGGTCAAGCCATGATATTCATAACGCATGAGGTTTGACTCCTATTCTCATGCGGCATCCTCTTCAGAAAAGAGGGTAAGCAAGCCCAGACGACGCATTTCATCAAATGTGGTTAGGCCTGCCAATACTTTTTCTTTGCCATCTTCAGCAAGACTGGTGAAGTGCTTAGCCCGTTTACGTAAAGTGAGTTCGTCTACATTTTCTGTAATTAACGCTTCGACTTCATCATCGACCCAGAATGTCTCAAACAGGGCAATACGTCCTTGGTAACCACTACCACCACATATCGGGCAGCCCACTGGAGACCATAACTCAACTTCACTGTCTTCAGGCAGACTGAGCGCTTTTAATTGATCCGC
>NZ_DIAC01000002.1:4058-4414 GCF_002414625.1 Methylophaga sp. UBA5088
CTGAGCGCTTTTAATTGATCCGCATCAGCCAGGGCCGGTTTTTTACAATGCTGACACAAGCGACGCGCCAGACGTTGAGCGATAACGCCGAGTAAGCTTGAACCAATCAGAAAGGGTTCCAGCCCAATATCTTTTAGTCGAGTCACACTCGATATCGCGGAGTTGGTGTGCAAGGTGGATAACACCAGATGGCCTGTCGTTGCGGCTTTAAGAGCGACTTCACCGGTTTCGGTATCACGAATTTCACCCACCATAATCACATCCGGATCATGACGCAGAAAACTACGCAGGGCAGAGGCAAAATTCACCTTGGCATTCATCTGTACTTGTGAAATACCATCAATCACCATCTCTAC
>NZ_DIAC01000002.1:4527-5243 GCF_002414625.1 Methylophaga sp. UBA5088
GGATCTTCAGCGGTGAGAATATTAATTTCCTCACGTTGAAGTTGGGACAGGGCGGCATACAAAGTGGTGGACTTACCGCTACCGGTTGGACCGGTAATTAAAATAATGCCGTGTGGTTGTTGGATAATCTCACTGAATTGTTCCAAGGCACTGTCAGACATACCAAGCTGTTGCAAGGTAAATAATTGATTATCGGTACCAAGTAATCGAATCGTGACGCGTTCGCCAAACTTAGTCGGGGCAGTAGCGATACGGAGATCAAAGTCACTGCCCATAGGTGTTCGGTGATTAGCGCCGCCATCTTGTGGCATTCTATTTTCAGCGATATCGAGGTTGGACATGACCTTGATACGGCTAATCAGGGACACACCTTCTTCAGGTAAATAGCGGCGGCCATATTCTTGTAAACTGCCATCAATACGAAGCCTGACCAAGTAGTAGTTTTCCAGCGCTTCGATATGAATATCTGAGGCACGATTGAGATAGGCTTCATTCAGTAGCTCAGATACTTCTGATACCGCATCAAAACTCAGCAGGTTTTGCGAGTGGGATAACTGCTGCAGTTGATAATCCATGGTGGCTTTATCTGTGACGCACAGCTGATAGTCCGCTTTTACTATCCTGCCTAACTGATTTTTTAAAACCGGATTATCTGGGCTATCGGTGACAACAGAGAGTACTGATTTGTCATCGTTAGTGGGATGAATAGGTAGAAT
>NZ_DIAC01000002.1:5439-11505 GCF_002414625.1 Methylophaga sp. UBA5088
CGAATACGCAGTTGTCTGCATAGTGTTGGTGACAGGCGTTGTAAACGTTTTTCATCGAGCAGGCATTGTGCGGGACGGATAAACGGGTAGTCATTTAATGCTGCAAAGGCATGGATAAAACGGTTTAGAGGAATACGCAGCTGATAACACAAGGTCGAGAGTTCTTCACGCTGCAAGCGACGTGCTTCCTTGCGTGCCGTTTCATATTGCTCACTGGTGATAAGGCCTTGTTCTAAAGCGGCACTGATCAATGCTTTATCTCTAATCGCCATATTAACGTGCCTTTAATGTTCTTAAGGCTGCTTCAAACTGATCTTTGCGTGATGTCAGTCTGCTGGCAAAATCATGCGAGATAGCACGTTCATGCACCCGTTTTGCTAGAGCATATTCAAAGGTCTGATTCCCGAGAGAACGACCTGTTTCCATAATGGAGCGGATCTGTGAAGGATTATGCTCGCGGATAAGATGCGATACCGCGCCATTAACCATCAAAATTTCATTGATAGGAATACGGCCTTGTTGGTCGGATCGTCTTGCTAATGTCTGTGTCACTACGGCACGTAAACACATTGATAGCTGTTGACGAATGGTGTTTTGTTCATCGCCTGGGAACATACCAATTAAGCGATCGATGACCCCAACTGCATCGTTAGTATGTAATGTGGCAAAGACCAAATGGCCTGTTTCCGCAGCGGTGATAGCCGCATGCATGGTATCAAGATCGCGCATTTCCCCCAGCAAGATGACATCCGGATCTTCACGCATGGCGTTACGAATCGCCTCGGCAAAAGAGGGCACATCCACACCGACTTCACGTTGGTGAATGACGGCTTTTTGGTTGTGATGAATAAACTCAATGGGATCTTCGATGGTAAGAATATGGCAGGGGCGATCTTTATTGATTTCATTAATCAAACTGGCCAGTGTTGTAGACTTACCACTACCCGTTGCACCGGTGACCAACACTAAACCATCTTTCAATTTCACCAATTCTGCAATTTGTGGTGGCAGATGCAGCTTTTCCAGAGAGTGAAACTGACCATCCAACCAACGCACAGCAAAGGCTAAGTTACCGCGCTCAAAATAAGCATTGATACGGAAACGCTCATGTTGCTCGCTACTGTAACCAAAATCACAACTACGTTTATTATGCAGCGTATTCAACTGTTCTGATGACATGATGGCTTCAGAGATAGCTTGTAAATCAAACTGTTCCAGACGTTCAAACTGGGTCTGCTCTTCAGTCAAACCATGTATACGCATCACGGGCGAAGTATTCATTGATAAATGCATATCTGAAGCATGATGTTGAATCATGTAGGCCAGATAGCTTTCGAATTGGGCAAGATGAGAAAGATGTTTCATTACAAGGCCAAGGTCATTTCAATATCGAGCATACGGTTGCCTGATAGGGCAGTGCGATCAGTCGTGTTAATACGAAGACGAGTTAAAACGACGGAATAATTCAGTTGTCCGATTTCTTGTAAAAAACTTTGCAAGGCATAAAAATTGCCCGACACATATAGGTCGTACAAAGGACGTTTTAACTCTCCGCTGGGGGCTTGGCTCAAGGTATTTTGTTTAGCCATTTTGCCTGTCACCATCTGAATCAAATCACCTTGATGTGGTCGTTTGGATATCACCAATAGCCCGTTACGTTCAGCCGTGCGAGTAATATCCGACTGCAATTGAGGGAGAGCGCTGGCATTGGTCAGATCCACAAATACATGCCCCGAACCCTCCAGGCTGGTTTGCTCAGCTTCAATGGTCTTTTCAAGCTTTTTAATATCAGAAGTCTCAATTTTTTTGCCGTTGTACTCGGGGAGTTTGATCGGCTTTTGAGCCCGTTTAATTTGCCGGTCTAACTTTTTATCAATGGAACTAAGCTGGTCTTCAATAATCAGCACTTGTCTATCCAGAGACGCGCCACGGAAGAAAAAATAGGCAAACACAATCAGCACGGCACTGAGTACCGCAATCAATACTTTTTCACGCTGACTGGTATTTTTTAAGGATTCACTCATAACGATGCTCGCTGTTGAATGGTGAACTCAAAGATATAAACACCACTGTAGTTATAGCTATCCTGACCATCGAGTCGGCTTGGGCTATTAAGAATGTATAAATTCAGAGGTTGAAGATTGATTGATAAAACGCGATTGAATTCATCCACACTGTTTTGATCAACGGCACGACCGGTTAAAGTGAACTGATACCAATTCGTTTCATTCAATGAATCGATGATCACGCCATCATTCACGCTGTGGGCCAGAGTTGGCAGTAGCTTCTCAATCACATTCTGACGTTTTATCATCACTGACTGCACCAGCTCTTTTTTGTAATTCAGGCTGTTGAGTTCTTGTTCGAGTGATTTGTACTGTGCGATATTTTTTTCTGCTTTTTTGACATCACTCGCTTGAACGCCCCGATCATCCCCATAGGCGTCGAGTTGTTTCTCTTTGGCGGCAAGCGTGGATTGCAACTGTTGTATCTGCCACTGACGCACACCTTCGTAACCCAGAACAATGACAGGCACCATGGCAGCAGCCATCGAGATACGAAACGCTTTACGTTTATAAATCGGTTCCGGTGGTGGCATGCCTGGAAGAGGCGATACCATCAATGGCGCTAAGCCAAGCATATGTGCGGCACAACCTAGTTCAGCAAGGTGACTGAATTTGCTGTTTTGTTGGGCCGACAATTTGATTGGGCTGGCTTTGGGTAAAAATTGTGGACGCAAGTTGATACCTGATTCCACTACTTCAATAAACTCGACATCCACCCCATCAATATTGGCGACAATCCAATTATCGACTTGAGTAAATTGATGCTCATTGAGTGACTCGATAATAACTTCAGCATCCAGTGGTTGGCTGGAGGCCTTAAACATCATGATATCTTGCAAAACTCCATGCTCAACCACCGCACAAAATGCATAAGCGGGGTGAAACTCAGTGATTAATACACGTTCATCATCTGCATCAATTAAAGGTAAAGTACTACCTGCCATGCTGTAGACATGTTTCAGTTCGAGTTTGGCAAACCCTTTCTGATGACTGAGTTTCTTAAACGCATTGACCCACTGTAAATGCTGAGTGATAGGCATAGCAGAGCACAGGTACGCAGCCTGTGAGGCTGGTTCCCCTAACATCTCGTTATCTAATCCGCCATCGGGTAAGGGACGCCATTGTGTCAATAAACGCTGATCAGGTAATTGCAGTTTTTCCTGAATAGCCAAACATTCAGCAATCTGATCTTGTGTAGCAAAATGCTCTCTTACCGCTATCTCGCCAACGCGCATGGCACTCCGACCGCCATGTTTAACAGAGAGTCTTTTTTCGGTGATGACTAAAGATAGAAGCTGCTCGTACTGAGCGAGATTAATGTAGTGACGCTGATATAAAATCCAGCCCAGATCCCATAAAGGGGATTGATCCGCGACAACACTGTCCATTTCCCATCGCATCATTTCAGCCAGATTCATATCACCTGACACATCTGCACTTTGTGTCATCTCCACACGGCTGGGAATGGTATTGATATGTAATAAAACAGCATCTCGCGGTAAATTTTTGCCAGAGGCATTTTTTAACTGGGTGATCACATCCATCATGGCTGCCAACGGCTCAACCTCGCGTGACGTAGCGCTATGTGTCACGCTTAATTCCTGTTTATTGCCTGTTACAATGCTGGCGTGAAGACCTAAACAATCCGTTTTAAGAACGAGTAATCCTTTACCACTGGGTTTTTTGAGTAATGATTCAAACATCAATTTACCTTCAGTGTAATGGTGGGTTGGGAGGCGCCTGGAATGACTTTGATATAGTCATAGCTTGCCGATGATGGTGCGAGCGAGGCATCTGGATCCACGATCAATAGGTGCTCACCAGCAGGAATATATGTGGTTGAGGCTGTTAATGGAGTACTTTCTTCGCCATCTCTATACCACACGGCAGACTTTGAGCTGAAGCGACCTAATGATAGTAAGCCACCTGATACATCTGTCACGGCAGCGGGTATGTCAGCAGTGAAGTGATAGGTACTCCAGTTATCAGATTCTGCTGAGGCAGTTTGATTTCTAAATACGAGTAAAGCAACGACATGAGAACTCGCTTCTGAGGTATTTGCACTCAGAATGTTAATGTTGAGATCAGCTAAGGTGATTTGCCATTCTCTAGCATCAATGCTTGTTGTGATTTCAGGATAAGCTGAAGTAGAAGGGGGGGAAGCCATTATGGCTAAGCTGGCAGTGGAGCCGCCTTCTGAATTACCAACGACAAGGTTAAATTCATTACCCCAACTGTCTTTTATGACACCATCTGAATCAATGTAGTTATTTATATAAGGGCCAAAGTGACCTTTTCTAATACTAAAAAGGCTCAACTGGCCACTTTTACTAGTTATTTCAAAGTATGGGTGAATAACGTTATTAGTTAGCCAATTTTTTGACCAATTATCGCTATCCGAGAGTAAATCAGCTGTACTCGCCGACGGCAACACACCATTATCAATAATAAAACCTGAATAAAGAGGCATATCGCGATAAGTTTTTTGATGCAATAAAGCATTTTTGATTAAGCGTATCTTTTCTTTTGTTTCTTCGTAACGTAACTGTTGATCTTGTTCATCAATAAATAGCAATGGCGTGCTGGCAACCAAGGCAATAATAAACATAACCAACACTAGCTCAAGCAACGTAAAGCCGCTTTGTTTAGCCTTTAATGATGAATGCGTTTGGTGCGAGGTTAGCGAAGACATAAGACTAGATCATCTCCGCTTGAGCCACACAATTTATCACGTGTGCAATCACCGTCGATTGAACGGTCGCAGCTCATAGGTTCATAGATACCATTTGGGCCCAGGCTGACTATGCGAGGAATGCCATCACCAGGAATGCGTGAGTTCATAAAATCAAGGTCAAACAACAAAAATGGTCGTCCCATTTTGTTTATTCTTGTATCGGCATTGCTTGCTTGTGAATACCACTCAAACAGACAATCTGATGTGTTGATGACAGGACAGTCATTGAAACTTTTAGAAACACCATCAACAACAGGGTAGTGCTCATAACTGTCAGGAATCGCGAGTATCGCTTCGTGTGGGTTTGAATCGATAATTTGAGGGTATCCTGAACCGTTTGTCTTCAGGTCATCACCAATATCCACATACATATACTGGGCTTGTTTTAAATAGGGACCGCGCCAGCCTTGTCGGTAATCTACTGACCATTCGGCTTCACTTACATCGACTTTATTAAATAGAAAATCAAGATCAGCCGGTGTTACACGGTTAGGGGGGAACACAACAGAAATATTTTTATTATCCGAGTAAAAGGCTTCAACCGCTTGCGCTATTTGTTTCATGCTATAGCGGGTTGTTTGTAGTTGGGCATCACTGGCGGTATTACCAAAACTCATAATGGCACTACCGGCCACAATCGCCATAATCGCGACCACAATTACCAGTTCCAGCATAGTGAAACCTGATTGCTTGGATAGAGTGGTATATGGAGACAGGCTTGAGTCAGACATCACAACAGACTTTACTGTTTTACAAAAACGTTTTTAAACAGCAAAAAACAGTTTTGTAAAAAAGACTTTTCGATAAGAAAAATGGTTAACGACATTTGAGTATTCAATCCACATGAACTACAACTTAAAAAGGCTGTGGGTGGGCAACCTCCCACCCACAGCAACTCAGGAGACCTGCTAATCAGGTCATTGGAGTAAGGATGAATTACTCTTCTTGGTTACCACGTGCTTCGGCGATTTCATCATCATAAGCGTCGCCGCCTGCATCAAGAATAGCTACAACTTTAATGTCTTCAATTTCCCACTCTGACTCTTCGTCACAAGTTGTTGAGCCGAATTCATCATCAGCTGTTGAACACTCGCCGATTTGATAAGCAACTGAAAAATGAGCATATTTATCAGGACCAGTATTACCGTCAGATGGTGCACGTGCAATGTAATCACCGATGATGCCTGAGTCAGGTCCAATGCCGAACACAGCCACCACCGCATCCTCTTCAAGGCCTAATTCAGCTGGTTCAGAATAAAATGCTAC
>NZ_DIAC01000002.1:11606-13829 GCF_002414625.1 Methylophaga sp. UBA5088
AGAATAAAATGCTACGGGAATTGTTACTCCAGGATCTGTTACGTTGACAGAGGCACCTGCACCAAATTCCCATTCGTCGTCTTCAACAACTGGGCTACGGAAAACCAATGAAGGTTTGACGATTTCCACGGTCGCAACTGCGTCAACGTTTGCATCGAAACCACCTGTAGTATCAAACATAGCAGCACTATCGCAAACGCCATTATGTGCGTAGCGAATAGAATTAAATCCTGCATCTTCCATTGCGCTAATAGCTCCTGAAGCAGTGATATCAGCGATAATTAATGATTCAGCAAGGTCAGCAGTTAAGCCACCATTCACTCTAGGGATGTTAGAAAATGAACCTGCATCACCTAAGAGCTGTGGGTTAACAATATCTGCAGCAACTAATGTGAATTCGCCATCAGTTGCATCAATACCTTCAACACACATCAAAGATTCTAAATCACCAGGAATTAGACGTTTTTCAGATACACGGTAAACTTGGAATGCTTCTTCCATAGCTGCCATAGTGTGAACAGTTGTTTTCTGTGCTGCTAACTCTTCCTGACCATCCAGAGAAGAAATAACGGCACCGGCGATGATAGCCAGAATGGCAACAACGACTAATAATTCCAGCAGGGTGAAACCGCCTTGTTTGTTTTGCAGTTTCTGTGCTTTTGCACGCATATCAGCATCTTTGATCATTGACACATCAGCAGAACGGAATTTGCTGATCATGCTTTTCATTTGTTTGATGTTCATATATTGCTCTCTTCAGGGTGAGTCTCCGCAGCTGCCCCAAGCAGTCTGTTGGTATGACTTTTTTTATTTAATTTTTAGAGGCGAACCCACTTCGCTCTCGATTCAATTACGCTGACAGGTTTGGATTGTCGATAACGAATCGATACTGCTTCCCGCAGTGAAGGATGACTTCCTTCTGCTGGCGTTTTAGAATTTTCATCTCGACCTTGATATCACCAAAACCATCATGCCCAAGCATGTCGTCAAATAATTCCAGTAGCTTGGTTTTTACTGTGTCAATGTTGGTGTCTGTTTTTTCAGTCATGCGATATTCAATTTCTGTTGGTCGGGACGGGAACGAATAATAAACAGGCAATTTATCCTTGCGTGATAGGAAAAATTCCTTTTGTTAAAAATGGCGTTTGCCATGGTCTATATTTGTCGCTGTGAAATGCTTTTGTGATGTAGTTCATGTTATAGCTTTAGTCGATATCAAGGATGATGGAAGGAATAACTGTGTGATTCAGTATGAAAAATTATTTAGAGCGGAGTTTTGGCCAATGAGTTTGAGGGGACTAATTAATCTGCGCATTGTGATGTCCGTTTTTGTCATCATCTTGCTCGGCGCAAGCATGACTATCTGGCAAGCACGCGAATCCGTCAGGGAAGAGGTCAGTTCTTCTTACAATTTGGCATTGCAAATGGTGGAGTTTGGACTTAACCAATTTACTCGCAACATGCATACGGAGGGGGAGTGGATAGAACATATCAGTCGCTTGCGTGAGACACGCCACTTGCAAATCAGTGTTTATGACGAAAATGGTCGTGAAACAACTCTTTCTCGCCGTGGTGATGGTGTGCAGAGAGCGCGTCCACCAGAATGGTTCGTTTCGGCTGTGATGACAGATACCATTAGCTCAACCTATGAGATTAAACTGCCTAATGATGCGATACAGCGCATTGTCATTACCGCAGATCCACTGGATGAAATCAATGAAGCCTGGGGAGAATCGCTTGTCTATTTCTGGTCGATTGTCCTCATGCTTGGCATTATTTTCCTAGCCATAAATGTGGTGTTTCATTCCATGCTGAAGGCCGTTCAGACTATTTTGTCTGGCTTAAAAAATGTAGAAAGTGGTAATTACGAAGAGCATCTGCCGAGCTTCAGAATCAGTGAGTTTGATGCGATAGCAACTGAGGTGAATAACTTAACTGATGCGCTCAGTGTTGCTCGTCGGAATAATCAGGCATTGGCTCGCCACACCATGCAAATTCAGGAAACGGAACGTCGTCATTTATCACGTGAATTACACGATGAAATGGGGCAATCATTAACCGCGGTCAAAGCGATGGCTGTGGCTACAAAACAGCCTGATGCTGAGGTGAATAAAGTTGCGGATTCCATTATCGAAATATGTAATCACTTATCCGGTGTGGTCAGATCCATGATGCGCACACTGCACCCTTTAAGTTTAAGTGACTTGGGTCTATACGCGACAT
>NZ_DIAC01000002.1:13926-15795 GCF_002414625.1 Methylophaga sp. UBA5088
TGGGTCTATACGCGACATTGACTGATTTAGTGAATGAATGGAAACGTCGACAGCCAATCTTAAAAATCGACCTTAACTGTGAACCTTCTGTAGACGAATTGGACGAAGAAGTATCCATTCATGTGTATCGAATCGTACAAGAATGTCTGACCAATGTGGTTCGCCATGCCAAAGCCGACAGGGTGAATGTGATTGTTAGGCCGACCAGCATTAAAGATGAACATCGCATTACTATTCTGGTTGAAGATAATGGCGTGGGAGGTGGCTCAACAGGCGATGGTTTTGGATTATTAGCCATGCGTGAAAGAGTGCAGAGCATGGGTGGCGAATTTATTTTTGAATCGACAAGAGGACGCGGCGTCAGAATTCGTGTGTGGATGCCCTTTTTAGAGAAAAAACATGACAAATGAACATAAAATCAGCGTTCTACTCGTTGATGACCATGCGGTAGTCCGGGCAGGGTTTCGCATGTTACTGGCTTCTCAGCCCTTTATCGGCGATATCACCGATTTGAATCAAGGTGAGCTTGTCTCTCAGGAATATGAGCGGCTTCAACCTGATGTGGTGGTGATGGATCTATCTATGCCAGGGATAGGGGGGCTGGAAGCGATTCGTCGTCTGCATAAGCAAGATCCCAAGGCAGTCGTGCTGGTTTATAGCATTCATGATGAAGCGATCTATGTAGAGCGCGCGCTCGACGCAGGAGCCATGGGGTATGTGAGTAAAAATAGTGCGGCAGAAGTGCTGGCTGAAGCGGTCAAAACCGTGGCGGATGGCAAGCGTTATATTGAAGAACAACTCATGCCTGAAATTGATGATGTGCGTCATAACGATATTGAGCATTATCGACAAGTACTGGATTTACTTTCACCAAGAGAGTTTGATGTGTTTTGTCGCTTAGCAAAAGGCATGAATGCCCACGAAGTCGCCGCTGATATGCATCTGGGCTATAAAACCATAGCGAACTACAACACACAGATTAAAAGTAAGTTACGGGTAAACACGGCAGCCGACCTGGCTAATATTGCGGTTGTGTTAGGCATTATCAAACCTTGATGACAGAAGGCCAGATACAAACATATCGAATTTGAAGCAGTTGAGATAAAGCAATGACTTGAACCTGTTGTTGCTTTGCTGTTTAACTGGCTCTAGAAAAACATAAATGAGGTATGTTGATGACCGTGACCAAGCCGAAGGATCCGATCTATATTCCCCATGCAGGACCTGCTTTACTTGCCACCCCGCTGTTGAATAAAGGCACAGCATTTAGTGAGCAGGAGCGTCATGACTTTAACCTGACTGGACTTATTCCAAATCGGTTTGAAACGATCGAAGAGCAGGCAGAGAGAGCTTATCTTCAATACAAAACATTCAAGACGCCTATCAACCAACATATCTACTTGCGTTATCTTCAAGATAACAATGAAACCTTGTTTTACTATTTATTAAAGGCGCATCTGGTAGAGATGATGCCGATTATTTATACCCCAACAGTCGGTGAAGCATGTGAACGCTTTTCTGAGATATATCGACGAGCACGTGGTGTGTTTATTTCTTATCCAGATAAAGATCGTATTGATGAAATTTTGCATAACGTGACCAAGGATAAAATTAAGGTCATTGTGGTCACCGATGGCAGTCGAATTCTGGGTTTAGGCGATCAGGGCGTAGGGGGAATGGGTATTCCCATAGGTAAGTTATCGCTCTATACGGCCTGCGCTGGCATTAGTCCGGCATATACGCTACCCATCATGTTGGATATCGGCACAAATAATCAGACCTTGCTGAATAATCCGCTTTATATCGGTTGGAAACACAAGCGTATTAATGACATAGAATATGATGAGTTCATTGAGTTATTTATCAAAG
>NZ_DIAC01000002.1:15941-21849 GCF_002414625.1 Methylophaga sp. UBA5088
CAAAGCTGTAAAGAAACGCTGGCCTGATGTGTTGCTGCAATTTGAAGATTTTGAGCAAAGCAAGGCTTTACCAATTCTTGAGCATTATCAGCATCAACTATGTTGTTTTAATGATGATATTCAGGGTACGGCTGCTGTCACGGTTGGCACCTTATTAGCGGCGTGTCAGGTAAAAAATCAAACATTGTCACAACAAAAAATCGTATTTGCTGGCGCTGGATCTGCCGGCTGCGGCATTGCTGAACTAATCATTCGTCAAATGATGGCGGAAGGATTGGATGAAGCACAGGCACGTGAGCGCGTGTTTATGATTGATAAAGCTGGTTTGCTTGTTGACGATATGGCTGGGCTGTTTGATTTTCAACGTAGGCTAAGCCAGAAATCTCGTATTCGAGAGCAGTGGGGTGTTGATAACAGCACATTAGCATTGGATGATGTCATTCAGCATGTACAACCTACCGTGTTGATTGGTGTTTCTGGACAGGCTGGATTGTTTAATGAGCGTTTGATAAAAAATCTGTTATCACACTGTGAAAGACCGATTATCTTTCCTTTGAGTAATCCCTCTAAACAAATTGAAGCCATACCTGAATCATTGATTCGCTGGACCGATGGTCAAGCGATTATAGCGACAGGGAGTCCATTTGAGCCGGTTCACTACCGGGATAAAACTTACCCTGTAGCACAATGTAATAACAGTTATATTTTCCCAGGCATTGGTTTAGCTGTTATTGCTGGGCAGATAAAACACATTACGCCCGAAATGATGATGGTGGCCAGTGAGGTGCTTGCTTCAGCGTCACCGTTTGTGAATGGCAAGGGCAGTGATTTATTGCCAGCATTAGACAATATTGCTGAGTTGAGTAAGAAAATGGCATCACAAATTGTGAAAGTGGCTCAACAACAAGAATTAGCTCCCTTTATTTCTGATCAAGAACTAGAGCAAAAAATTGAGAAAATCTTTTGGTGTCCCGATTACCGCGAATATAAGCGAGTGAGTATTTAGGAAAAACTTCCTGCCTACCATTTGATAAAATTTCACGAAATAGGAATTTTTCCTGTTCTGTTCAATGGATGTTATAATTTACCTACAAGTTTGATCATTGCTCTTGTGGGTAGAGACTGATCTTTTTGATCTAATCTAATAAGGAGCTCAACACTATGACTTCAATGTTCTTGAAGACCATCCCCGCTGCCATCGCTTTAACACTCAGTTCAACAGCATTCGCTGATACGGACAACTACGACTTAGATGATATCCGTAGCTGGGATATCGTCAAAATTGAAACATGTTTAGATGCGGCATTAGACACTATTCCTGGTCATGCTCGTAAAGTCGAAATGAAAATGGAAGGTGATGATCCTATCTACGAATTCGACATTGAAGCGAAAGCTGATGGCAACACTTACAATGTGGAATGTAACGCTGAAGAAGGTTTCATTACAGAGATTGAGCGTGAAGTGGATGCTAATGATCCTGTTTTCAAAAAATTAGCTAAAATCTCACAAGCGGAAGCGAAAGAGTTCGCTCTTTCTGTTCACCCGGGTGAAGTCGTTGCTTCTGAATACGAAGTGGGCTTTGACGGAGATGCGACGTATGAATTTGATATTCAAAGCATTCATGGCTATGAAGTCAAAGTCGATGTGGATGCAACCACTGGTGAAATTGAAGAAGCCAATATCGAACTGTATGAAATTGGTATGGAAAAAGAATAAGTTAGTTTATTCTGAAATAAAAAAAGCCGCTGTTCATCAGCGGCTTTTTTTTGCTCACAATCAGAGAGTGGGTTAGCTCAGAGCCTTAAGTTGTTGTTCAAGTAAGGCATAGGATTGTTTGAGCTCTGCTAATTTCTCTTTTTCTTTTGCCACGACCTCAGCAGGTGCTTTGGCGACGTAATTTTCATTCGACAGCTTGCCTGAAGATTGTTTGATGACTTTATCCAGCTTCGCCATTTCTTTATTCAGGCGATTGATTTCAGCCTCTTTATCGATCAAACCTTCCAGCGGAATCAGAATTTCCATTTTACCCACTAATGCTGTTGCAGCTGCGGGTGCAGCACCTTCCAGAATTTCAATTGATTCAAGGTTCGCCAGACGGCTCAGGAACTGCTGATTACTGCTCAGAATGGCTCTATCTGATTCAGAAGCATCTTTGAGCAAGACCGGCAATGTTTTCTTCGGTGCAATATTCATTTGCGAGCGTATAGAACGGATACCCGTAATGAACTGCATGACCCATTCCATCTCGGTGACTGCCGCATGATCAACCTTATTCTCATCGGCTATAGGATAAGGCTGACGCATAATCGTCTTACCGTTTACTCCAGCGAGCGGGGCAATGGTCTGCCAGATTTCTTCTGTAATAAACGGCATAAACGGATGTGCCATTCTTAATGTGGCTTCCAGCACACGCACCAGTGTACGACGTGTACCTCGTTTGGCTGCATCAGAAGCGGATTCGCTATTTAATACTGGTTTGGATAGTTCTAAGTACCAGTCACAGTAGCTGTTCCAGATAAATTCATAAATACCTTGAGCAGCGTGATCAAATCGATAAGCTTCAATCGCTGCACTGACTTCTTTTTCAGCGATTTGCAATTGCGAAATAATCCAGCGATCCGCCAGACTGAGTTCCACTTCATCATTGTCAACACCGGTGTCTTGTCCTTCGGTGTTCATCAAAACATAACGCGCTGCATTCCATAATTTATTACAGAAATTACGGTAGCCAGCGATACGATTCATATCAAAGTTGATATCACGGCCGGTAGAAGCCAGCGAAGCAAAGGTAAAGCGCAGTGCGTCTGTACCATGGGGCTCGATGCCCTCCGGGAATTCTTTGCGTGTCGCTTTTTCAATTTTCTCAGCCAGTTGTGGCTGCATCATGCCCGACGTACGTTTTTGTACCAGTGTTTCTAAATCAATACCGTCGATGATATCGATTGGATCTAGCACATTACCTTTGGATTTTGACATTTTATGGCCGTGCGAATCACGAACCAGACCGTGAATGTATACTTCTTTGAACGGCACATCATCCATGAAATGAATGCCCATCATCATCATTCTGGCTACCCAGAAGAAAATAATGTCAAAACCGGTAACCAACACATTACCCGGATACCAGGTTTTTACTGCGTCATCCTCCTTAGGCCAACCTAGAGTTGAGAAGGGCCAAAGTGCTGAGGAGAACCAGGTATCAAGTACGTCTTCATCCTGAGTTAATTGAATGTCTGCAGCGAGGTTATTCTCAGCTCGAACAGCCTCTTCATCATGACCTACATAAACATTGCCTTGCTTATCGTACCAGGCAGGAATGCGGTGACCCCACCAGAGTTGGCGCGAGATACACCAGTCCTGGATATCACGCATCCAGCTGAAATACATGTTTTCATAAGACTTAGGTACAAACTTCACTTTGCCTGTTTCGACTGCTTCAATAGCTGGTTTGGCCAGTGTTTTTGCATCGACATACCATTGATCTGTCAGCATCGGTTCAATGACGACGCCACCACGATCTCCATAAGGTACCGTCAGGTCATGATCTTTGATTTCTTCTAGCAGACCTGCTGCATCGAAGTCGGCGACAATCGCTTTACGTGCGGCAAAGCGCTCTAATCCACGATAGGCTTCCGGAATACTGGCTTCAATGTCAGTATTGGCACTGCCATCTGTATGGAATATTTGTGGAACATCACGTACATCAGCGTTGAGTGTGAAGATATTGATCATGGGCAGACCACAACGCTTGCCAACTTCATAGTCATTGAAGTCATGGGCTGGTGTTACTTTTACCGCGCCCGTGCCTTTTTCCATATCGGCATGTTCATCACCCACAATCGGAATGCGTCGATTAACTAACGGCAATAGAATCTCTTTGCCAATCAGATCCTTGTAACGTGGATCTTCAGGATTCACAGCGACACCTGTATCACCCAGCATGGTTTCTGGACGGGTAGTGGCGACAACGATGTAATCCTTACCTTCACTGGTGGTCAATCCATCAGCAAGCGGGTAGCGCAGATGCCACATATGACCTTTTTGTTCGCGGTTTTCTACTTCCAGATCAGAGATGGCGGTGTGGAGTTTGGGATCCCAGTTAACCAATCGTTTTCCACGATAGATGAGGCCTTCTTTGTATAAATTCACGAAGACGTGTTTAACCGCTTCAGACAAATCGTCATCCATGGTGAAACGATTACGGGACCAATCCAGTGAGGAACCAAGACGACGTAATTGACGCGTGATGTTACCGCCGGATTCTTCTTTCCATTCCCAGATACGTTTGGTGAAGTCATCACGACCAAGATCGTGACGTGTTTTTCCTTCGGCGTTAAGTTGGCGCTCTACCACCATCTGCGTGGCGATACCGGCATGATCGGTTCCGGGTTGCCATAAGGTATTGTCACCTTTCATTCGGTGATAACGAGTCAAGGTATCCATGATGGTGTTATTAAAGCCATGGCCCATATGCAGGCTACCGGTCACATTGGGTGGAGGTAGCATAATGGCGTAGGGTGAACCTTCACCTGTCGGCTTAAACTCGCCAGCCTGTTCCCATTTCTGGTACCAGCGTTGCTCAATTGCGTCAGGGTTGTATGTTTTTTCCATGTGATGTCTTGTCTGTCTGGTCGGTGTACGGGATATACGAACGTAGTCTGTATACGATACAAAATAAACGACGCATTATACCTGCTGTGAGAACATCTGTTCAGGGCAATGTTTGTTTTGAGTTTTTCTAGCGGTAGTGGCGTGGTCTATACGTGGAAAGTTTCGATTTCATAGCCACGTTGTTTGTAAAACTGAAACCGTTGACGACCAGCCTGTTTGCTGGATTCATTATCATCAATAATTTCTGCCACACGCTCAAACTGACTAAAAAATAGAGGTTGTTCTTCTGTCAGGTTAATCATCACATCCATCAGTCTTGGAGGCTGTTTATCCTGATAGCCGATGAGTACAGGGCTTTGATTATCTGTTTGATCAGTCACTTCGTGAGGGACAAAACTGTCTGGTCGAATTGCCCAGAGGGCCGTGTCCATTGACTGACTTTCCTGTTCAGATGCAGTGTGGATATAGATTTGATGACCTTGATGATACGCCTTTTCAGCAAGACGGCAGGCAAATGCCTGCCGCTTGTCTAACTCACTCGATTTGAGAATATACAAGCTGATTCGAGTCATGGTTACTGATTAGACTCGATGCGATTCAGCAGATATTGAACTAACATCGGCACGGGACGACCAGTAGCGCCTTTGTTTTTACCGCTATTCCATGCGGTACCTGCAATATCAAGATGCGCCCAAGTATATTTTTCAGTGAACCTTGATAAGAAACAAGCGGCAGTAACACTACCAGCCTCTTTACCACCGACATTGGCGATGTCGGCAAAATTGCTGTCCAGCAAGGGTTGATAGTCATCCCACAAAGGCAATTGCCATGCACGATCAAAACTATCATTACCGGCTTTTAACAAGTCATCAGCCAGTTGTTGATTATTCGCCATTAAACCTGTCGTTGTGCTGCCCAAAGCCACAATGATAGCGCCAGTCAGTGTGGCAATATCAATGACGATTTCAGGATCGAAGCGCTCGCTGTAGGTGAGTGCATCACACAAAATTAAGCGGCCTTCAGCATCAGTATTGAGAATTTCGATGGTTTTACCAGCCATGCTAGTGACGATATCACCAGGTTTGTTGGCATCACCATCAGGCATGTTTTCAGAACTTGGCACCACGCCCACTACATTGATCGGCAGATTTAATTCTGCCACTGCTTGCAGAGTGCCAAGCACGCTCGCTGAGCCACACATATCGTATTTCATCTCATCCATGCCTTGAGATGGTTTAAGTGAAATACCACCGGCATCAAAGGTGAGCCCTTTACCCACTAATACGACTGGTTTGCT
>NZ_DIAC01000002.1:21892-23633 GCF_002414625.1 Methylophaga sp. UBA5088
TGTCACCCGCGCCTTTGTATTCCATGGTGATTAATTTGGCAGGCTGGCGGCTGCCGCGAGATACGGAGAGCAGAGAACCCATACCTAGGGCTTCCATATCCGCTTCTTCTAATACAGTGGTATTGATCGAAGCATATTTTTCACCCAAGGCAACTGCTTGTTCTGCCAGGTAAGTTGGGGTACATACGTTGCCTGGAAGATTCCCAAGTTCACGAGCCAGATTCATCCCTGCGCCGATGGCTGCACCTTGTTCAGCTGCTTTTTGGATGTCAGCAGCGTCTTGTTCAACAGAAATAGTGCATGCTAGCAGCGGTTTTTCGACCGATTTCGTTTCAGATTTCGTTTGTGAATATTTATATAATGCTGTTTCTGCATTGCAAGCAATTTGACGTGCTTTCCACGCAGTATTGCGATTATTCACTTCGATATCAGTAAAACTACACACGGCTTTCTCAGCGCCACTTTCATTCAGCGCTACAATCGCTGCAGATGTGGCGGTGTTAAAATCATTTTCTGTTGTTTTTGTTTTTTTGCCGAAGCCGACTAGTAATACTCGAGGGCTGTTTATCTCAGCTAGATTGTGAAGGAATAAGGTTTGTCCTGGTTTTCCGCTAAAGTCACCATTATCAACGATACGCTTGATTTGGCCTTGTGAAGCTTTATCAAGTTGCTGGGCGGAAGGGCTGAGTTCACCCTCGTTGTATATACCAACGGCAATACAATCGGTTTTCTGAGATGCAAGGGCATCACTAGTGACAAAATACTGCATGGATTTCTCCTGTAAGGACAATTTGGTTTAGACTTCGTTATTTTAGTGTGTCAGATAATACCAATCTATTCTAACCAAGACTCTTAATTCATGCGCAACGTTCCACAACAGATTTTTTCCTGGCTATGGGTCATAGACCGCTACATGCTCAAGGAATTTGTGATTAACCTGACGGCAATTACAGGAGTTCTTTGGTTAATTTATATCTCTACACGATTTGCGCGCTACCTGGCTGAGGCAGCCGTCGGCAATATGCCTGCCGATGTTATTTTTAGTCTGCTCGGTTTCAGTTCGCTTGGCGCTCTATCTATCTTGCTACCCATAGCAGCCTTTCTGGGAGTGATGCTCACACTCGGGAGAATGAGTTCCGATAATGAGCTGACAGTGATGGCCGCCTGTGGCATTTCGCGTAAACGAATCATTAGAAATGTGTTGATATTTTCCGGTGTTGTGGCAGGCATAGTTGCGTATCTGTCGCTAACTATTGTGCCTAGTGTCTTGGCTGAACGCTACGAACTTGAGCAAAAAGCTAAGATGTCAGCGAATACGACCGGTTTGGTTGCGGGGAGTTTTAAAGAAAGTCGAAATGGCGATTGGACATTTTATTCTGAAAAACTTAGTAGCGATAAACAGTTAATGGAAAACGTATTTATCGAAATTCACCGCAAGAACAAGCCGCTGATTTTTCGTTCTGATACAGGCCATTTTGAAGTAGATGTCGATACCGGCGATAAATTTCTGGTACTGAATGAGGGTTATCGCTACGAAGGAAAAGCAGGCCAACAAGATTTCACAATTGCAGAATTTGAGTCACACAGTTTGTTGGTAGAAAAAGGCGATGATGGACAAGTCAGAGAACGCCATAAAGCGCTCCCGACCAGTGTGTTATGGCAACGCGGCGGTTTGGAAGATATTGCTGAAATTCAATGGCGAATTTCTGCTGCCATCATGACGCTTGTGTTGTGTATATCA
>NZ_DIAC01000002.1:23704-25121 GCF_002414625.1 Methylophaga sp. UBA5088
CGCTTGTGTTGTGTATATCAGCTATTCCATTATCTAATGCCGGCCCCAGACAAGGTCGCTATGCGGGTTTTGTCCCCGCCGTATTGCTTTACATTATCTATAGCAATTTGCTTGGTGTGAATCAGGCATGGATTGAAAAAGGCAGTATTAGTGTCGGTGTCGGAATGGTTTGGGTTCACCTACTAATGGCGATGATCATGCTGTTTTTGATGTATAGACAAAAAATCCAACGACTGCTCACACAACAAAAACGAAGACGTCAGCAATAATGAAAATTCTTTCCAGATATATCGCATCTCATATTCTCTCCAGCACTTTTGTTGTGTTATTGGTGCTTCTTGGGCTTTATACCTTTATGGATTTTGTGACTGAGCTAGACGATCTTGGCAAAGGACAATATCAACTTCTCGATATTCTTAGCTATCTAGCCTTAACCATGCCAAAACGTATCTATGAATTACTACCTGTGGTTGCGTTATTGGGTAGTGTGATTGGCTTAGGGAATTTGGCAAGTCAGAGTGAACTGGTGGCTATGCGAGCTGCGGGTATATCAATCAAAGATATCAATAAGTCTGTGATGATCGTAGCGGCTATTCTCGTATTAATAGCGATTGTCGTTGGTGAGGTCATCAGACCAGTAACAGAAGAACATGCCAGAGAATTACAGTCTGTGGCACAGACTGGCACCGTCGGTACGCGTTCTGAGCATGGCTTCTGGACAAGAGATGGTAATCATTTTAATCATATAGAACGTATTAATAGTGATGGAACATTTACCAATATTGCCATTTATGAGTTTGACGGGGCCAATAGATTACGGGCACTGACTAAAGCCAGTAGTGCCAAGTACGAAGATGATGGGTGGATATTAAACGATGTCGTGCAAAGTACTATTGATGAGAATGGTGTAAAAGTCAGTTCGACAACACATGCTCGCTGGAAGTCACAATTGAACCCAGGCATGTTAAATGTGGTGGTGGTGCCGCCTGAGTTTTTGGCGGTATGGAATTTATTGGATTATATCTCTTTCCTTGAGACAAACCATCAGTCAGTCGCTCAGTACGAATTGGCTTTCTGGAGTAAAGTAATGATGCCGCTCAGTACGGCAGTTATGGTCTTGTTGGCTGTGCCATTTATCTTTGGACCATTACGCTCATCACCCATTGGCGGCAGAATTCTGGCTGGCGTTTTGATTGGCTTAGGTTTTTACCTGTTTAATCAAAGTTTTCAGCATATCGGTTTGGTTTTTGGGTTATTGCCTTGGCTGGCCGCATCGTTTCCAACATTATTATTTGCCGGTTTAGCATGGTGGATGAACAAGCGAGTGAAATAGGCTGTTGATAAAACGAATGAATTAATGCCAGAAGAATCTGTCATGAACTGACAGATTAAAGATGGCGTCCCCTAGGGGGTTCGA
>NZ_DIAC01000086.1:0-6468 GCF_002414625.1 Methylophaga sp. UBA5088
GATACCGAGACCGAAATCTGGTGCGAGGCGCGTGTTAAGGATGAGCGTAATGTTACTGACTCGGGCGGTCATACTGAAAAACGTTATGTGATTCAGACTGAGGTATCTCTGGGCAATCAACAATGGCCTATAGAAGTCACTCTGACAAACCGCGATAATATGCTGTTTAGAATGCTGTTGGGTCGAACCGCTATGACCGCCGGCAATCTTATTGTCAATCCTGCCATGTCATTTATGACTGGCCAAAGTGTTCAGGAGCATGATGAACAGCCTGTTAAAGAATTTTTTGATGGAGAAAGCTGATGAAAATCGCCGTTCTTTCTCGTAACCCCAAGTTATATTCAACGCGTAGACTGGTTGAGGCAGCAGAGGCGCGAGGTCATGAAGTACATGTATTGGACGTACTTCGATGCTACATGAACATTACCTCGCTAAAACCTGAAGTGCATTACAAAGGGGAAATTCTGACAGGTTATGATGCTGTCATTCCACGAATTGGTGCATCCGTCACTTTTTATGGCACAGCGGTGCTTCGTCAATTTGAAATGATGAATGTTTATCCGCTTAATGAGTCAGTGGCTATCAGCCGCTCACGAGATAAATTGCGCGCGCTTCAATTATTATCCAGAAAAGGCATTGGTTTGCCTGTGACAGGCTTTGCGCATCGTCCGGATGATGTAGACGACTTAATAAAAATGGTCGGTGGCGCGCCGTTGGTGATTAAGTTGCTGGAGGGGACACAAGGTATTGGTGTGGTACTGGCCGAAACTGAAAAAGCCGCGGAAAGTGTTATTGAAGCCTTCATGGGCATGAAAGCCAATATCCTGGTGCAGGAATTTATCAAAGAAGCTGGCGGTGCCGATATTCGCTGTTTTGTGGTCGGTGATAAAGTCGTTGCATCAATGAAACGTCAGGGAAAAGAAGGCGAATTTCGTTCTAATCTGCATCGTGGTGGTAGTGCTAACTTGATCCGTATTTCACCCTTAGAGCGAGCCACGGCTGTGCGTGCTGCGAAAACTATGGGCTTGAATGTCTGTGGTGTCGATTTACTGCGTTCAAATCACGGTCCGGTTGTGATGGAAGTGAATTCATCACCGGGACTGGAAGGTATTGAGAACGCAACCGGTAAAGATATTGCCAGCATGATCATCGATTTTATCGAGAGAAATGCCCGTTCTGGTAAAACAAAAACCCGGGGTCGAGGCTAAGCGCATGTCTGACGTTTTAGTTCTGGCTGGCGAGGAAGTCAGATTAGGGCAAAGTAAGATTATCGATGTGCCTTTGCCTGACCTTTATATGCAGACTGCGTTGAGCATGCCTGTGCACGTCATACGTGGGCGTCGCAAAGGCCCGATTCTGTTTGTATCAGCCGCCGTGCATGGTGACGAAATCAATGGCGTTGAAATTATTCGCAGGTTGGTGAAAAGTAAGAGTTTAAAAGGTCTGAAAGGCACCATCATCGCGATTCCCGTGGTTAATGTGTATGGCTTTCTCAATCAATCCCGTTACTTACCAGACAGACGCGATCTGAATCGCTGTTTTCCTGGTTCAGATGAAGGCTCGCTGGCTGCCCGATTAGCTGACTCATTTATGAAAGAAGTCGTCAGTCAGTGTACGCATGGTATCGATCTCCATACCGCTGCCATTCATCGCGATAATTTACCTCAGATACGAGCTGACTTATCCAATCCTGACGTAGAAATGATGGCTCATGCTTTTGATGCGCCTGTGGTAGTGAACTCGAGTCTGATTCAGGGGTCACTACGTTATGCGGCCGCTTCATATGATGTGCCAGTAATTGTGTATGAAGCTGGTGAAGCTTTACGATTTAATGAAATGGCAATCAGGGCTGGTGTGAAAGGCGTCTTGGCTGTGATGCGTCACATTGGTATGTTGGCAACGACTCGACACAAAAAACGTCAACACGAGCCATTTGTCGCTCGAAGCAGTGTTTGGGTCAGAGCGCCGGAAAGTGGCATCTTCAGAATGCTGGTGCCCATGGGCGCCAGTGTGAACAAAGGAGATTTACTAGGCATGGTGGCTGCTCCCTATGGTAAAGGGGATTCTGAAACAGAGGTGCTGGCGAGCAGTTCAGGTATCGTCATCGGCCGTACCAATATTCCACTAGTGAATGAGGGAGAGGCCTTGTTTCATATCGCAAGGTTTAACAAACCGGACGAAGTGGCTGATAGTGTGCTGGCTTTTCATACGGATTTGGATCCAGCAACAGATACCGCAGTGCCTGATGAATTACCGATAATTTGAGCAGGTGTCACTTTGATGTCATCTCGCCAATGTAATAATTGAAATAATTCTTTGCTTTTTCATTGCAAACTAGTGAAAATCGCGCCCTTTAACTAACCAAGACGGGAATAATCGTCAATGCAGAAAACGCCTTTTCCTACTATCGATAACGAGCTGGATTTAAGTACTGAATGGAGTGCTGAACATAGTGCTCGTTTATATGGAGTCAGGGACTGGGGAAGTGACTATTTTGATGTGTCTGAAGATGGCAATGCGGTTGTCAGCGTGCAGTTTGGTGAGAAAACCATACAAGTGCCCATCATCGATATCGTCAATGGCATGCGTGAACGTGGGCTGGATATGCCGGCCGTTTTACGCATTGAAAATCTGCTCGATCAGCGTATTACTCAGCTTAATGAAGCCTTTTCACGTGCAATAGAAGAAGCAGATTATAAAAATCATTACCGTGGCGTATTTCCAATCAAGGTGAATCAGCAATGTCACGTCATTGAAGAGATTGCGGATTACGGTAGCCGTTATCATCATGGTCTGGAGGCCGGCAGTAAGGCTGAATTAATTATCGCCTTGTCACAGCTACGTGATCACGACAGTCTGATTGTCTGTAATGGTTATAAAGACGAAGAGTTCATTGAGCTTGGTTTGTATGCCCGTCAAATGGGGATCAAGTGTTTCTTTGTTTTGGAAACGGCGATGGAGCTGGATATTATCCTTGAGCGTAGTCGTGCTCTGGGGATTGACCCTCTGATTGGGGTTCGCATTCGTTTGGCTTCTATGGTGGAAGGTCACTGGAATGAAGACAGTGGTGATCGATCTATCTTTGGTTTATCCACCAGTGCTTTATTAGGTGTGGTTGATAAACTCAAGCAAGCGAATATGCTGCATTGCTTGCAGTTATTGCACAGCCATCTCGGTTCTCAAATCCCTAACATTCGTAATATCCGTACCGGTGTTATGGAAGCATGTCGGTTTTACGCGGGCCTAATCGAAGAAGGTGCCCCAATGGGCTACATCGATATGGGCGGTGGTCTGGCTGTTGACTATGAAGGGGCCAGAAGTAACAGCACACACAGCATGAACTATGGTCTGGATGAATATTGCTACAACATCGTTGAAGCTTTACAGGAAAGCCTGGACCCACTCGATATTCCGCATCCGGTCATTATTTCTGAGTCTGGTCGTGCGTTGGTGGCGTACTCATCGATGCTGCTTTTTAATGTATTGGAAGTGCGAGAGCACAAAGCGGAACCGCTCCCAGCTGAAGCGCCAGAAGACAGTCACGATCACATCATTAACTTATTCAGTGTGCTTGACTATGTGAGTCCGGAAAATTTACAAGAGTGCTATAACGACTCTTTGTATTACCGTGATGAAATGCGTGAGTTATTTCATCATGGTCAAGGGACCATTCGTGAACGTGCTTTGGCTGAAAATCTGGCATTGGCCATTCTTGAAAAGATTTCGAATTTGCTGCCACAGGCAAGACGTGTGTCTCAGGAGCTGGAAGCCTTACCAGAACTTTTATCTGATATTTATTATGGTAACTTCAGTTTGTTCCAGTCCTTGCCGGATATCTGGGCCATCGATCAGTTATTCCCGATTATGCCCATACATCGCTTAAATGAAGCCCCCGTCAGAGACGCCGTGTTGGCAGACATGACCTGTGATTGTGACGGTAAGATTGATAACTTTATTTCACCAACGGGCGTGAAGAAAACCTTGCCATTGCATGAGCTTAAAGACGGTGAAGAATATTACTTAAGTGTTTTCCTTGTTGGTGCTTATCAGGAAACGCTAGGCGATTTGCACAATCTGTTTGGCGATACCAATGTCGTCAGTGTGCATATCAACGAAGAAGGCGGCTTTGATTTCCGCCGCGAGTTCCACGGCGACAGTATTGCCGATGTACTGAGTTATGTTGAGTACGACCCTAAACACATGTTAGAACAATTCCGGCGTATCGCTGAAGAAGCTGTGCGAGACGGACGTATTTCGGTGCCTATGCGCCAAAAAATGTTGCATGCTTTTAAAGAAAGTATGCATGGCTATACTTTTTTTGAACGTTAATTGAGACGAGTTAAAGGAATTCAGCAATGTCTAAAGTCCTGATTATTGGTGCCGGCGGTGTCGGTGGCGTAGTCACACATAAATGTGCACAGTTACCAGAAGTATTCTCTGAAATTGTATTGGCAAGCCGAACAGAAGAAAAATGCAAAGCGATCGCAGCCCAGTTAGACCGACCTATCAAAACAGCGAAGGTTGATGCGGATAATGTCGCTGAATTGACCACGTTATTGGAACAAGAGAAACCCGATTTAGTGATTAATGTGGCCTTGCCGTATCAGGATTTGACCATTATGGATGCCTGTCTGGCAGCCGGGGTGGATTATCTGGATACGGCTAACTATGAACCACTGGATACAGCCAAGTTTGAATACAAATGGCAATGGGCTTATCAGGATAAATTTAAAGAAGCGGGCTTAACAGCATTGCTGGGTAGTGGTTTTGATCCCGGTGCGACCAATGTGTTCACGGCCTATATTGCCAAGCATTACTTTGATGAAATCCACGAGTTAGACATTATCGATGTCAATGGTGGTGATCACGGTTATCCATTTGCTACCAACTTTAATCCGGAAATTAATATCCGCGAAGTGACTGCTGAGTGTCGTCACTGGGAAAATGGCGAGTTTGTTGAAACGCCTGCGATGTCAAAAAAAGCGACATTTACCTGCCCAGAAGAAGTCGGTACCTACAATATTTACCGTATGTATCATGAAGAACTGGAATCATTAACTAAAAATTTCCCGACTCTGAAACGCGCTCAGTTCTGGATGAGTTTTGGTGACAGCTATCTGAAGCATCTGGAAGTATTGGGTAATGTCGGTATGACCGGTATTGAGCCTATTGACTATAACGGCCAGAAAATTGTACCGATTCAGTTTTTGAAAGCTTTACTCCCTGACCCTTCAACTTTAGGCCCAAGAACCAAAGGTAAAACCTGTATTGGTTGCGTGGTGAAAGGCATTAAAGACGGCAAAGAAAAAATTGTTTACCTGTATAACATCAAAGATCATCAGGATTGTTATCAGGAAGTCCAGTCTCAAGCTATTTCTTACACCACAGGTGTACCAGCCATGATTGGTGCCAAAATGATGTTAGAAGGTAAGTGGAAACAGCCTGGCGTGTGGAATATTGAACAGTTCGATCCTGATCCATTTATGGAAGACATGAATAAATATGGTTTGCCGTGGAGTGTGATTGAGCTTGATAACTTTAATCTGGACGACTAATTTCGATGCAGTTTACTGATTTTGGCAAACTGGATTTATCTCGTTTGCCATCACCGTGTTTTGTGGTTGATGAAGTTGCCGTAGAACGTAATCTACGCATTCTGCATGGTGTGGCTGTCGCGAGTGGTGCAAAAGTACTTGGTGCCCTAAAAGCCTTTTCTATGTGGTCGCTAGGTGACTTAACACAAAATTATCTCAATGGCACTTGCGCCAGTGGCTTGCATGAAGCTCGTTTGGGATATGAAGAGTACGGTGGCGAAGTACATGTGTTTGCTGCTGCTTTTAGTCAAGCGGATATTGATGAACTGCTTACATTCGCTAATCACATCGTGTTTAACTCTTGCAGCCAGTGGTTACGGTTTAGAGAGCAGTGTCTAGCGGTCCAACAGCAACGACCTGATCTGGAGTTTGGTTTACGAATCAATCCTGAACATTCTGAAGGGGCTGTGCCAATTTATGACCCTTGTTCACCAGGTTCACGCTTGGGCATCACGCTGTCTCAGCTTGATGAAAGTGCATTAGCAGGCATTAGCGGGCTACATTTTCATACCTTGTGTGAACAAGGCTTTGAGCCACTTGAGCGAACAGTGGCAGCAGTTGAATCAAAGTTTGGTCATATCTTGCCACAAATGAAATGGGTCAACTTTGGCGGTGGTCATCATATTACCGCTGATGGCTATGATATTAATGGGTTGGTCGAATTAATCCAGGCATTCCAATCTCGTCACGATGTGCAGGTCTATCTTGAGCCAGGTGAAGCCATGGCGATCGGTACTGGTATTTTGAGCTGTGAAGTGCTGGATATCACCTGGAATAAACTGAACCAGGCGATTCTTGATACGTCCGCCACTTGTCATATGCCGGATACGCTGGAAATGCCATATCGTCCCGATATTCATGGTGCGGGTGAAGC
>NZ_DIAC01000086.1:6591-6963 GCF_002414625.1 Methylophaga sp. UBA5088
AAGCGGATGAGTTTGAATATACCTATCGTCTAGGCGGTTTAACTTGTCTGGCTGGGGATGTGATTGATGATTACAGCTTCAAAGAACCATTGGAAGTCGGACAACGGCTGATTTTTGAAGATATGGCACATTACACCATGGTCAAAACCACAACGTTTAATGGCACCAAATTACCAGCCATTGCGTTGTGGAACTCAGAAACCGATGCTTTACGCATAGTTAAAGAATTCGGTTACGACGATTTTAAACACAGATTATCTTGAGTTGATTCAAATGGAAGAGTATCCAATTTTTCTCGGTTCAGAAATTGAACAGCCAGAACCACACAACGCCATGTTTCATGTATTACCCGTGCCCTATGAAAAGAGCGTG
>NZ_DIAC01000086.1:7057-10327 GCF_002414625.1 Methylophaga sp. UBA5088
GCCCTATGAAAAGAGCGTGTCATATGGCGGAGGTACTGCCCTGGGCCCCAACGCTATCTTGCAAGCTTCCTGGCAACTGGAAGAATGGGATGGCAAAAGCAAACCCTGCGATGAAGGTATTTATACCTGTGAACCAGTGGATTGCAGTGTCGCCCCTCAGCAAGTTATTGATAATATTGCTAAAGCGACAGCCGATATCATTAAAGCTGGCGCCATGCCGGTTGTACTTGGTGGTGAGCATACGGTGACTTATGGTGTGATTAAAGGCTTGCGTGATGCCGGTATCGATGATTTTGGCATTGTGCAGATTGATGCACATGCTGATTTGCGTCAGGCGTATGAAGGTGATTTTCTTAGTCATGCTTCTGTCATGAAACGTGCTGTCGATATGGGTATTCCTCTTTACCAACTCGGTATACGTGCTTATTGTGAAGAAGAAATGGCATTTCGTGACGAATTCGGTGTGTTATATCAGGATGCGGATGAGTTAGTACCCAACCGCATTCAGTCAATCGAGTTGCCAGAGGATTTTCCACAAAAAGTGTTTTTCACACTGGATATTGATGGCATGGATCCTTCTGTTTTTCCTTCAACAGGAACGCCAGTGCCAGGTGGACTGGACTGGTATCAGACACTCAATTTATTCGAGTCGGTAGCCAAACAGCGTGAAATTATCGGTTTTGACATCATGGAATTTGCGCCCATTGAAGGGTTCCATGCTTATGATTTTTCAGCGTCTTTACTCACGTATAAATTAATGGGCATCGTACAACGAAACCGTTATTAATCAACGGAGCTAGAGCGCGATTCAAAAAACAAATAAATCAAATGGCCTGTTTGTAGGCTAAGGATATGAGGTAATGAAGAAATTAAGTCTTTTCCTCATTCCATGAAACAGATAAAATTCGGCCTTTTTCTACTCTTTGGGATTTTTCATCATGAATCAAGCTACAGTAAAACTGTTGGAAGACTACTACAATGCATTTAACCGCGGTGATATGGATGCATTTCTTAATATGCTGACAGACGACGTGATTCATGATGTAAACCAAAGTGGTCGTGAAATTGGTAAAGAAGCATTCAAGAAGTTTATGGATCGTATGAATGCGCACTACAAAGAAAACATCGTTGATATTTCTATCACCACCAATGATGCTGGCGATCGTGCAGCGGTTGAGTTCACAGTATTAGGTGAATATATGTCAACTGATGAAGGTCTGCCAGAAGCCGCTGGTCAAACATACCGTTTACCCGCAGGCGCATTTTTCGTGGTGCGTGACGGTAAAGTCGCTCGTATTACTAATTACTACAACTTAGAAGACTGGATCGCCCAAGTCGCAGGCTAAGAGGTGTGCGATGTTAAGACTGGAAAGACTGTCTGGCGATAAGCTCAATCAATACATTCCGGAGCTTGCTGAGCTCCGGATTCGTGTTTTTCGTGACTTTCCTTATCTTTATGATGGGGATCTGACATACGAAGAAAAATATCTTCAAACTTATATTGAAGCGCCTGATAGCGTGATTGTGCTGGCTTTTGATGGTGACCATGTAGTGGGTGCCTCTACCGGTATTCCGCTGAAATATGAAACCGACGAAGTCAAAGCCCCTTTTATCGCCGCTGGTTATGATATTGACAAGATCTTTTACTGCGGTGAATCCGTTTTATTGTCTCAATACCGCGGGCAAGGTGCAGGTGTGGCATTTTTCGATGAGCGTGAAGCCCATGCTCATGAGATAGGTGGTTTCGATTACAGCTGTTTTTGTGGGGTTCAACGCCCTGAGGATCATCCATTGAGACCCGCTGACTATCAGCCTCTTGATAATTTTTGGCGTAAACGCGGCTATGAAAAACATCCAGAATTGAATACCACATTCAGTTGGAAAGAAGTGGATGAAGCGCTTGAGTCACCAAAGCCAATGACATTCTGGATGAAAAAAATCTAATCTTTTTGTGCGAAGAGAGTGCTGACTTGCGTGACTCTTTTTGTGCAATGCCCGTGGAAAAATAAATGAGCAAAGTGAAAGCAGCGGTAGCCCAATATGATATTGGCTTTTTCGCACAGTGGTTTGAGTTTGAAGATAAGTTGACCCAATGGGTAAGTCACGCAGCTAAAAATGGTGCCAAACTACTGGTCTTCCCTGAATATGGCAGCATGGAACTCGCTTCACTTTTTGGGGAGTCGGTTTATAAAGACTTGGGCAAGCAGTTGCATTCCATGCAAGATATATATGCCGACTACGAGGCTTTATACGCCCAGCTGGCGAAGCAATTTGATGTCATGATTCTGGCGAGCTCTTTCCCCGTAATACAGTCGGATGGTAGCTTTAGAAATCGAGCTAATCTATACGGTGTTGAGGGACTGATTGATTATCAGGATAAACTCATCATGACTCGCTTCGAGAACGAACAGTGGCTGATTCATGCTGGTCAGGATATTAAGGTGATTGATACCGATATTGGTCGTCTTGCTATTAATATTTGTTATGACAGCGAGTTTCCATTGATTGCCCATGAACAAGTGCAGGCGGGTGCTGATGTGGTCTTAGTACCAAGTTGTACTGATACACAAGCCGGCTTTTATCGTGTCAGAATTGGTTGTCAGGCTAGGGCGTTGGAAAACCAGTGTTACGTCCTGCAGTCGCCGACATTTGGTGAAGCCTTATGGTCAGAAGCAGTTGATGTGAACACAGGTCGTGCCAGCATTTACACCCCGGTTGATTACGGTTTTCCTGATAATGGTATTTTGGCTGAAGGTTCAGCTGATACAGCACAATGGGTGTATGCAGATTTGGATGTGAATGAGATAGCTCGTGTACGCCAGCAGGGACAAGTATTTAATTATCGCGATTGGCCCTTGCAAAATACGTTGCGAGGCCCCAAATTAGATTGATAACGAACGCCGTCTTACAGATGGCGTTTTTTTTAGTTATCAGTTTAGTCAGACCATACGCATTTAGCGTCTGATACAAAAAAACAGAAAAAGTGCGAGTCTGTGTCGATTACGCACTGAATAGACCGGAGTGAGCCATGTTAGATAATGCACAGATTAAGCAGATTATTAATGACTTTCAGGACCCATCAACCGAGATAAAACTGGGGGAGACCAATCCAGGGATTATGGTCGCAGAGGAGTCTGGAAAACAAATCGTCTCTGTGGTTCTGCGTTATCCGGTCAAAGGCTACATCGATGAGCTTAATCAATCATTAACATCAGATCTACAGCAAGCCGGGGCTGACAATGTCAATGTTGTTGTCTCAAGTGAAATCAT
>NZ_DIAC01000086.1:10415-13168 GCF_002414625.1 Methylophaga sp. UBA5088
TGTTGTCTCAAGTGAAATCATTAAGCACAAAGTTCAGCAGGGTGTGCAGGCACTGGATAATATCAAAAACATCATTGCTGTTGGATCGGGCAAAGGTGGTGTGGGTAAATCCACAACCTCAGCCAATCTGGCGTTGGCGCTTGCAGCAGAAGGCGCAACCGTGGGGGTGCTTGATGCTGATATCTACGGACCAAGCCAACCACGCATGCTCGGTGCCAATCGTCGACCAGAATCGCCTGATGGCAAGAGCATGAACCCAGTAGACAGTTATGGCATTCAAACTATGTCGATTGGGTTCCTTATTGATGAAGAGGAACCGATGATTTGGCGTGGACCGATGGTGACACAAGCCCTACAACAGTTGCTCGGTGAAACTAACTGGAAAGATCTAGATTACCTGATTATTGACTTGCCACCGGGCACAGGTGATATTCAATTAACCTTGTCACAAAAAGTGCCAGTGAGTGGTGCTGTCATTGTCACCACGCCACAAGACATATCATTGCTTGATGCGCGTAAAGCCTACAAGATGTTTGAAAAGGTAAAAGTACCTGTTCTAGGCATTGTCGAAAATATGAGTACACATATTTGTAGCAAATGCGGTCATGAAGAGCATATTTTTGGTGAAGGCGGTGGCAAGCGCATGGCCGAGCAGTACAATCTTAATTTGCTGGGTAGTTTACCTCTGGATATAAAAATTCGTGAGGATGCTGACTCTGGTAAACCTAGTGTTGTCACTGATCCTGACGCTGATATTTCAATGGCTTATCGCCGCATTGCTCGCCGAGTTGGCGCCAGATTAGCCATGCAAAGTAAAGATTATTCTGCAGCGTTCCCGAACATTGTGATTAAAAATGACTAATGTTTAGTCAACACATAATAAAGCTTATTCAAGATGTGTTTTAATAGGCTTGTGATTGAACAATTATAAAAAGGTATGACCGAGCAATTATGATTAAGTCAGATAAATGGATTCGTCGTATGGCGGAGCAGGGCATGATTTCACCTTTCGAGCCGGGACAAGTTCGATATCGTGATGATAACCGCATTATCTCTTATGGCACGTCAAGTTATGGTTACGATGTTCGCTGCTCAAATGAATTTAAAATATTCACCAATATTAATTCAGCCGTTGTTGACCCGAAGAATTTCGATGAAAGCAGTTTTGTGGATGTGACGTCTGATGTGTGTATCATTCCACCGAATTCATTTGCACTGGCCAGAACAGTAGAAACCTTCAGAATTCCACGAAATGTTCTGACAGTGTGTCTTGGCAAATCCACTTATGCTCGCTGTGGCATTATTGTGAATGTCACCCCATTGGAACCTGAATGGGAAGGTCAGGTGACATTAGAGTTTTCCAACACCACTCCCTTACCGGCAAAAATCTACGCGAATGAAGGTGTGGCACAAATGTTGTTCTTCGAGTCTGATGAAGTGTGTGAGACATCTTACGCTGATCGTGGTGGTAAATATCAAGGCCAGTCTGGTGTAACTCTTCCTCGTTCCTGATGCCGATGTCTGTATTCTCCCGCCATGTAATCCGAACGCTCAGTGCTGCATTGGTATTGCTTTCATTGTCAGCATGTACAGAAGAAAGAACACCGACAGAATCCTGGAAACACAGCGAAAATGGCAGCTATGCTTCCAGCTTTTCACCTGATGGTCGTTACGTGCTGGTCGGCGATATTGATTTGCCAGCAAAACTCTGGGACCTTCAGACGAATAAGGTGAAATATACCTGGCAAAACACACCAAATGATGCCGGTACGACAACAGATGTGGCTTTTTCTGACGATAGTAAAGTGGCGGCCACGGTAGAATCAAAAGTTATCGTTTTATGGAATATGGAAAACGGTGAACCGATGATTCGTCTTGAGTTTCCAGTCACGATAAAAGATATTGCTTTATCGCCTAAAGGTGACCATCTTCTATTAGCGTTGCAAGACAGAACAGCGGTGTATTTTGATGTGATAGGTAATCGCGTCGTCCAAATTCTGAAACATGATGGTAAAGCCGTTAATTCACCTATCGATCAGCTTATTAACACAGTTGATATTTCACCTAATGGTAAATATGGCTTGACGGGCGGAGATGACCATACAGCAAGAATGTGGAACCTGGAAACCGGACAACAACTTCGGATATGGCAACATAATAATGGTGTTAGTTTGGTTTCTTTTGATCCCATGGGTGGGTTTGTGATTAGTTCAGCAGGTAATGCACAAACACGTATCTGGAATGTCAAAAGTGGTAAACAAGTCGCGGTACTCACGACATCACCTGTAGACGTAGACGGTATCTGGGGTGACTTTCCTGTATTTAAAACCACAACCAGCGCGATTGCCTATTCTTCTGATGGTAAATATGTCGTGACTGGCCACCCCAACCGTGAAATGTGTGTCTGGCGTGCACAAAATGGACAGGCTCTGGGCTGTTGGTTAACACCACGCAAAGACGCTTTAAAACCCGGTGTAGTTATACAAGCGTTAGCGTTTAGTCGTGATGGCCGTTACATCTACAGTGAATTAGGTAATGGTTTAGGCCAAAAATGGCGTATTAGATAAGGTATGGCTGATAGCTTATTAAAATTGGTTTTTTTTGTTCCTGAATCACATAAAGAAGCCGTAAAACAGGCCATTTTTGCTGCCGGTGCCGGACGTTATGATGGTTATGACAGTTGTTGTTGGGAGTCACAAGGAACAGGGCAATTTCGCCCATTAGATGGCAGTCAGCCTTATATTGGGCAGCAG
>NZ_DIAC01000086.1:13285-16054 GCF_002414625.1 Methylophaga sp. UBA5088
TGGGCAGCAGGGCCAGGTGGAATATGTAGCTGAGTACCGGGTAGAAACGGTTTGTCCCACCCAACAAATAAAGCCTGTCTTAAACGCGTTACTTTCTTCACACCCTTATGAAACCCCTGCGTATGAAGTCTGGTCTGTATTGACACTGGATGACTTTAAATAGAGAAATATGATGGATCTTGCGAGCACAGAACAATCACCCAAAATGACTTTACTGGCTAACTATCAGGTGCCTCGTTACCTGGTGGATGAAGCCTTGCTTCATTTTGATCTGGATAAATCAAAAACACGTGTTATCAGTACATTAAAAATGCGGTTAAATCCCGAATCATCTGGAGGAGAATGTGTATTAGATGGTGAGTCACTGGACTTAGTCAGCATCAAATTAAATGGAAAAGAACTCGAAGAGACGGATTATCAGCTTAGTGATAAGTCTCTAGTTATTTCCGAAGTGCCAGACAAGTTCGAACTTGAAGTCATTACGGAGATTCATCCCGATCAGAATACTGCTCTGGAAGGGCTTTATCATTCAGGCCGACTTTTATGTACGCAATGCGAAGCACAAGGGTTTAGACGTATCACCTATTACCCTGATCGTCCTGATGTGATGTCTATCTTCACTGTAACGATTGTGGCTGATGCGAAAGCATGGCCGGTCATGCTCTCAAACGGCAACCTGGAAGAACAAGGCCAGTTCAATGATGGCCGTCATTGGGTACGCTGGCATGATCCACACCCAAAACCCAGCTATTTATTTGCCTTAGTGGCGGGTGATTTATATTGCCAGCAGGATCAGTTCACCACCATGAGTGGACGTGAAGTCAGCCTTCGTATTTATGTGGATCCTGAAAACAAACATAAATGTGATCATGCTCTGGTGTCCTTAAAACAGTCTATGAAGTGGGACGAAGAAGTCTATGGTCGTGAATACGATCTGGATGTCTTTATGATTGTTGCCGTAAATGACTTCAATATGGGGGCAATGGAAAATAAAGGGTTAAATATTTTCAATGCCGCCTGTGTTCTGGCCACGCCTGAAACAGCCACAGATGATGATTTTTATACGATTCAAAGTATCGTCGCTCATGAATACTTCCATAACTGGTCTGGCAACCGTGTGACTTGTCGGGATTGGTTCCAGCTCAGCCTAAAAGAGGGCTTCACCGTCATGCGTGATCAGAGCTTTAGTGCTGATCTCAATTCAGCCGCTGTTCAACGTATTGATGATGTAAATGGTTTACGCAGTATGCAATTTGCAGAAGATGCTGGCCCGATGGCGCATCCTGTGCGACCAGACTCGTATATTGAGATCAGTAATTTCTACACAGTCACCATATACGAGAAAGGTGCAGAAGTCGTGCGCATGATCAAGACGTTGGTTGGCGAGGAAGGCTTTAGAAAAGGCACGGATCTCTATTTTGACAGACATGATGGGCAGGCTGTTACCACGGATGATTTCGTTAAAGCGATTGAGGATACCAATAACGTTGATTTGAGTCAGTTCAAACGTTGGTATGAGCAGGCTGGCACTCCCGAGCTTTCTGTTAAAACGCACTATGATCCCATCAATCAACGTTTTACACTGACTCTCAGTCAATTTTGTCCTGCTACGCCTGGTCAGGATAACAAGGCAGATTTTCATATTCCTGTTGCTATCGGTTTATTAGATAGTCAAGGGAAAAATATGCCTATGCAATTGCAGGGAGAGAGCACTGTCTATGACGATGACACGCGTGTTTTATCTTTGACCGATTCTCAGCAACAGTTTGAGTTTATTCATGTGAGCGAAGAGCCTGTTGCTTCAGTTTTACGTGGGTTTTCAGCACCGGTGAAACTGAAATATGATCTTAGTAATACCCAACTGGCCTTTTTAATGGCCCATGACACTGACAGTTTTAATCGTTGGGATGCTGGCCAGCAACTGATGATTAATGTGTTGCTAGACATTGTTGATGACATTCAGAAGCAAAATAAACTCGCTATGTCACCATTGTTGCTGTCACAACTGGAAGCTATTTTGCAGGATAAGCAACTTGATCCAGCGCTTATCGCAAAAATGCTGACATTACCAAGTGAAAACTACCTGGCTGCCCAGATGCAAGTTGCTGATGTCGATGCGATTCATCAGGCTCGTGAATTTGCAAAACAGCAGATAGCGATTTCTTTGAAACGCTTATTTAACGAGCGGTATGAAAGCCTGAGTCAGACCAAAAAATATCAGTTCAATGCCGATGATATGGCGGCACGTAGTTTGAAAAACTTGTGTTTGTCCTATCTGGTGGCAAGTCATGATCCCCTTCAGATTCAGCGCTGTCTGCGTCAGATGAAAGTGACTGACAATATGACCGAGTTATTAGCCGGTTTACGTTTGATGGTCGATCAAGCCGGGCCAGAACGTGAACATGCATTACGTGCGTTCTATGAGCAATGGAAACATGATCGTCAAGTCGTTGATAAATGGTTATCAGTGCAGGCGGTATCTAAGCTTCCTGATACCTTGCTGCGCGTTAAGGCCTTGATGACACATGAAGCTTTCAGTATCAAAAATCCTAATAATGTGCGTGCTTTAATTGGTCAGTTTTGCCGTAATAACCCCATACATTTTCATGCTAAAGATGGTTCGGGTTATCGTTTCCTGGCAGAGCAAATACTGAAACTTGATAAGCTCAATCCACAGGTCGCAGCAAGAATGTTAGGAGCACTTAACTCATGGCGTCGTTATGATGCTGAACGACAACAACTCATGAAAGCATCGCTGGAACATATTGC
>NZ_DIAC01000086.1:16203-18380 GCF_002414625.1 Methylophaga sp. UBA5088
TTGCTGCTGAAAAAGAATTGTCAGCAGATGTGTATGAAATTGTCACCAAATACCTGGCTGAAAAATAATGTTCGCGCTTCATCCACAACTTAAACAAGACACTATTCATATTGGTGAATTTGAATTGTGTGATGTTTTATTAATGAATGATGTCCGCTATCCATGGATTATTCTGGTGCCTAAGCGTGAAAATAAAACCGAGATTTATCAGCTGACAGAGTCTGAACAGCAACGATTACTCAACGAGTCCAGTTTTCTTAGCCATGCTATGTCAACTTTATTTTCAGCCGATAAGATGAATATTGCTGCATTAGGTAATATGGTTGAGCAATTACACATTCACCATATTGCCCGATTTAAAACAGATGCGACCTGGCCAAAACCTGTATGGGGAGTAGGCCAAGCAGAGCCTTACTCGGAAATAGCAAAAAAAGCGATGATGTCACAGTTGACCCACGCTTTAGGTGATTATTTGATTTAGAAAGACGACGCATGAAACGATTACGCTTTCGAATGACTCTTTCTCCTGAACAAGCGCTTCGTTATTATCAAGGCATGGCGAGAACGGTCATTGTGACGGCTGAAACAGGGCAAAGGGTCAGTTTTCCGGCGGAACATATTCGTCGCTTTATTGATAGCTCCGGTGTCAATGGCCTGTTTTCTATCGAATTTGATAACAATAACAAACTGATCGGCATAACGCGTTTATCTGATTAGTCTAATTTAAGCGGACCATCAAGCAATCTAGCTTGCGGCTTTCCAATATAATACCCTTGGGCATAGTCCACACCTAGTTCAGCTAAAACGGCGAGAATCTCAGCACTTTCAACAAATTCTGCTACTGTGCTCTTGCCCATGCCTTTCGCAACAGAAACTAAGGCTTCCACAAATAATTTATCGTCATTATTATCTGTGATATGGGTGATAAACATGCCATCGATTTTCACCACATCGACAGGTAATTCTCGTAAATAACGAAACGAAGCAAAGCCTGAACCAAAGTCATCAATCGAGAAGCGACAGCCTAAATCACGCATTTCTCGCATTAATTGACGTGCCTGATTAATATCGGCGACGGCAGCTGTTTCTGTTAACTCAAACAGTAGATGTTCCGGACTGGCACGATAATGTTTTAAAAGACGTTTGAGTAGCGGGATGAGCTCAGCATCTAGCATGGCGTGTGCAGATAAATTCAATGATAAGGTGATGGTTTGCTCTTGTTGCTCGAGTTCAGCAAGTTTGGCAATGCCTTTCTCTAAAACATAATGATCAATCCGATGGATCAAGCCCGACTGTTCAGCCACTTCTATAAACATTGCTGGGCTATGTATTTGACCATCCTCATCCTGCATACGTAGCAGTACTTCATAGTGACTCACGGTCTGTTTTTGAATCTGCATGATGGGTTGGAAATACAGGACAAAGCGATCCTCTGACAGAGCATCTTCTATTTTCTGTTTCCAACGCATACGTTCTTGCAGCTGTTTGCCAAGCATGTCGTCAAAAGTAAAGAGATGCCAGGTATCCTTACCAAGTGACTTGGCCTGATACATCGCCAAATCAGCGCTACTTAGAAGACGATCTACACTGAATTCATTCAGTGGGAAGGGCACGATACCAATGCTGGAAGAAATGCTGTAGCGAACCTGCTCAAATTCAAAATGCAAAGCATGTAATCGATCACTAATTTTTTCACAGACATTAATGGCTACATTTAAGTCGGTTTCTGGAAGAATAATGGCAAATTCATCACCACCTAATCGGGCTAATACATCATTGTCACGACTGATTTCTGTCAGTGCTTTTGCTACGTTTTTCAGTAACTGGTCACCGACGTTATGACCGCAACTGTCATTGATATCTTTAAAATGATCTAAATCCAGCACCAGTAAAATACCTTGCTGATCATTGAAAATAGCCTGTTTTAGAATGTGTTCAAACTGGCTCTTCAGTTTCTTTCGGTTATAGAGTTCGGTTAATGGATCATGGCTGGCGAGCCAGCGTAATTCGGTTTCATTTTGTTTTTTTTCTGTTATATCGATACCGACAGAGAGAATCACAGCATTATTGGTGGGTATTTGGAAACTCGAATGTATCCATGAGATGGTATGAATTTGACCATCAGCTGAAAGAATATCTGACTCCATATGAACAATATTTTCATCATAATGAGATAG
>NZ_DIAC01000086.1:18457-23027 GCF_002414625.1 Methylophaga sp. UBA5088
CTATTTTCATCATAATGAGATAGTCGTTGTAATGATTGATGAATATTTTGCCAGTCAGAAGGATGAAAAAATTGCTCGAATGGTTGACTGATAACGTTATTGGCCTCATAGCCTGTGATATTTGTGGCAAGCTCATTAAAGCTGGAAATGCAGTAGTTTTTATCCAGTGTGATAATAATTAATTGGGCGGTCTCTATCAGATTACTAACAAAATCTCTTTCTTGTATGAGTTCTTGTGTCCGTTTGTTAAGTGAATCTGTTTGTTTGCTGACCGAATTCTCAAGACCTTCTAGTTGTTCCGATAAGACTACAGCCGATTGTTCAAGGATATTCAGCTCGTCAAGATAACGCTTCGGGGAGGCATGATTCAGAGTGTTTCTGACTTGCAGGTATTTTTTTTCGGCTAATAAGGGCAGCGCTTTAGAGACTTTGGATAAACGTTTGAGTGGTGCTGATAATAATAAAAACAGACTGCCACCAATCACAATCAAGCCAATGAGTGACCAGATAATTGTTCTGTATGTGAGGCTGTTAAGCTCTTGTTGCTGTTTGGCAATGTTATCTATGATAACCAGCACCACATTATCGACTTGTCTTAGCTTAATAAATTGAAATTCAACGGGTAAATTTGAATCACGTAATATCAGCTTATCGTGGTCAATGTCTTGAAAACGGTAGTGTTTTGCTAAGAATCTCAAATAAGCGATATTGTTATTAAATGACGTGAGCACATTGAGATGACGGTCCCAGAGTGATGAGTCGGTTTGACGTAACTCTTGTGTGTTGGATTGATCGGAAATGATGGCAATGTCGGCGCCAGTTTGTGCCTGAAAATCTAATAATGATTGTGTCAGATTATAGCCAAGCACCAATACATAGTTTGTCTCACTATCAGCCAAAATAGGTAACAGTTGATATTGCTTACAACTAACTTCACAATTTAGCTGACTCTGGGCGAGTTCAGTTTCTGCGGTCAGCGTAATATTATCTTTAATGACTTTTGGAGTGGGCGGGCCCCAGCCACCTAGGTTCCGACCACTACTATCAAACAACTGCACTTGGGATACATCCCAATTCAACTCTAGATCGCTGCGGTAGCGATGAATACGATCTAATATCTCATTTTGTTTAAGTGCTGAACCTTGCTGTGTGGCGTCCGGTGAGATGAGTAATTCAGCAAGACGTTGTAGTTGATCTCGTGTGGTCGTGATTTGTCCGAGTAGTTGTTGATGATATTGCTCTTGTAATTGAGAACGGAACAAAACAAATTTTTGTTGGACGTTCCAGTAAATAATGACATGAAAGATCAATAGAAAAATTAACAGAATAAAACTAAAAAATAAGCCCGCTTTCCAGCGGATACTTAAAAATGGGGTGTGAATACTCATCGTCAGAACTAAAACCGATAAGACAGGGACATAGCGAACATATCCCATCTTTTGCTGGTGTCAGTAACGGTGTTTTCACGCGGTGATAATGTGGCCACACCCTCGACGATGTGATATTCGGCACGAAGCATTACATTATGTGTGACATGCCAGCGTCCCCCTAACACCCAGCTTTTAGAATAATATTCATGAGCCGGCACGGGGGCTTGATTAATCCCCAATGAGGCGAGCTGCTGGCTATTGATGCGATTTTGTCTGGCGGCTTCTTTTCCATTCCAGTCGTGTTTGTTTAACTGGAATTCTTCATAACGGATGAATGCTTGCCAGGCCGGTGTGAAATTATAATTTGCCTGTAAGTAATAACCGATCGAATTAATATTCATCTGTGAGACGGGTCCACCGATGTCAACATAATCAACATTTTCAAAAGCCACTTCGCCTGTAAATTGCCATTTCTCACCGTTATATTGGGCAGATAAAACGGTGTAATCGATATCAATTTCACCCGAATTCATTCCTGGACCAAAAGGGAAGGGCACACGGTCACTTGCACCTGCATCAAAATCAAGTGTGACTCTTGTTCCAGTTATGGAGTAAATCCACTCTCCACCGTTATGCTCGTATAGAATTTTTCCGAATATCCCTAGCTTATCGTTATGAATGGCGCCAGCCCAGTCATCACCCAGATAGGCATATTCAACGTTTTTATCGGCCAGGGTATAACCAGTACCCACTTCCATAAACAGTGTGCCACTGTCTAAGTTAATATTGTTGTAAAGGTGTATACCATCAGCGGCCATAATGGTATTTCTGACTTTATCAAAGTAAATCACCTGAGGAAGAAAGATAGCGCTTCTGGTGTGGGCGACGTCACGAGTTTCGTTATATAAGCCGATTTCGTTTTTGATTCTGCCAATGTACATACCCGTAGCGTAACGCGCATCGGCATAGAGAGAAACATCCACTAAGCCATAATCGAGTCTTGGTGATCCGTTATCAAATCTGCCGGCTTGTCTGGATAATAGTTGTGCAGAAAGCCTGAGCTTAGGGCTGATTCTGAAACTACCATTAATGCCGACTTCAGTAAATTCGAAACTGCCATCATCACTTGGCCCATAAAAATGATTGTCAGTAGTATGTATGTAAGCTTGAGATGCAAAACCATGCAGGGCGATGCGTTCATACCATGCTTTGTCTTCGGCCAATGCCATTGTTGGAATAACAAGTAAGATGGAAAGCAAACTCGCTCTCATAAATCCACCTTAATAATTTGAATACGTTTGTGTGTATCAGCATCATCTTTACTGATGTACCCAATCGCCCCTTTGGTGTTGGCGACAGCATCAAGCATTTCTTGCTCCGAGTTAACGACGATAGGGGCAGTACCTGTGCCAGAGAAGACCTGTCTGTCCCAGATCCGTCTTAGCTGGTATGGAAACATACCCAATACAGACTTACAAAACTGATTATGCGTAGGGTCTTGATCTTGAAGAACATAGACGGTGATTGGCGTGCCATTTGGCCACTCATGAACTCGCATAGCAAAGATAGAGCGAGCAGTGGTTTTGCTTAATTGCTTTATCTCAACCTGTTCGTTGGCAATGAGAGTTTGAGCTGGTAAATCTTGCGATACCAGGAGCAATAAAGTGATGAGGACTCTGATGCTTATCCATGTCATCAGCCTTGTTCCTTAAGCCGTGTTAAGCTCAATTCTAGGCATGAATTCAAAAAAAAGCCACGTTAAAACTTTCTTTATGTTGAATAAGTTATTCTTTGACAAAAACAAGCTGGGTTTTTGCTGCCTGGTTGTACCAAGTTTGTTTGTTTTTACTGAGCCACTGCCACCAGAATCCTAAACCGAGACAAAGCCAGGAAATAAGCCCAAAGATAAATCGCACAGCCGCCTGTTTCCATGAGATAGTCGGCGAGGTTGAGCTAATCAGCTTTATTTTCCATGCTCTCATCCCCAGCGTTTGTCCACCATGGGTCCAGAACCAGCCGTAAAATAAAAAACACACTGACAGTAAATAAAGTAGAAAAAACACATTGCCTGGTGTAATGGCTTCTCCGCTATTTAGCGCAACCGGAATAATGGCAGCAAATAATAAGGCGGACAGTAAAAGTAAAAAGTCATAAATCATCGCCATTATCTGGCGAATTGGACCAGGTCGCTTGTGAATAACTACACTCATTATCAATTTCCAATGGATTTTATTTGGGCGTTAAACCTTACATAAAGTATCATTATCGCTTTAGTTTATCTTGAATTGGGATCCGCATGCTGCAATTGATTGGCCGTCCGGCTTTTTCTGCTTTCCGTCTGGAGAAATTACTAAACAGCATTCAGGCCGAAGTGCCTGCTGTTACAGCTGTTAGAACAGAGTTTCGTTATTTTGTTGAAATAGAAGGTGAGTGTGTTTTGCCAGCAGCAGAACACCAGGTTATCGAAACACTACTTGAAGCAGAAATGCGTGATAGTGACGCCAAAGAAAACGAAACCTTTTTCTTAGTCACACCCAGACCGGGAACGATTTCACCCTGGTCAAGCAAAGCCACCGATATCGCGGTCAATAGTGGTGTAAAAGACATCGAACGTGTTGAGCGTGGCGTAGCTTTTTTTATTGAAGCCAACGAAACACTGACTCAGCATCAGAAATCCATTGTTCGTAGTTTATTACATGACCGCATGATTGAAACTGTGTTTGAAACAGTGGATGAGACAGACCGTTTATTCATGCATGGTAAATCACGTGAACTGGTGAGTGTGGATATCCTCATCGGTGGACGTGAAGCCTTAGTCACGGCCAATCAGCAAATGGGGCTGGCACTGGCTGAAGACGAAATTGATTATCTTTTTGAGAATTTCAGTTTGCTTGAGCGTAACCCAAATGACATTGAGTTAATGATGTTTGCTCAGGCTAACTCGGAGCATTGCCGTCATAAAATTTTCCGTGCCGACTGGATTATTGATGGTGAAACGCAGTCTCACACGCTGTTTAACATGATTCGTAATACGCATGACCTCAACCCTGATGGGGTCGTCAAAGCTTATAGTGATAACTCATCAGTGATTGAAGGTCCGAGAAGTCATCGATTCCAGGTGGATATGGCGACAGGGCAATATCACTATGAAGGTGAAATCCAGCATATCCTGATGAAGGTGGAAACCCATAACCATCCAA
>NZ_DIAC01000086.1:23124-26424 GCF_002414625.1 Methylophaga sp. UBA5088
GAAACCCATAACCATCCAACAGCGATTTCTCCCTTTCCTGGTGCTTCAACGGGGGCTGGTGGCGAAATTCGTGACGAAGGTGCAACTGGACGTGGTTCAAAACCAAAAGCGGGTTTAACGGGGTTTTCTGTGTCGAATCTGGAAATCCCAGGGTTTGAACAACCTTGGGAAACACCTTATGGCAAACCGGCGCGTATGGCCTCTGCTCGTGAGATTATGATCGATGGCCCTCTCGGTGGTGCGGCCTTCAATAATGAATTTGGTCGTCCGAATTTATGCGGTTATTTCCGTACTTTTGAAGTTCAAGTACCAACAGATAATGGCTTTGAAGTGCGGGGCTATCACAAACCTATTATGGTGGCTGGCGGCATGGGCTCTATCCGTCCACAACACGTTGAAAAAGGCATCATGGATCCAGGTGTGCAATTGATTGTACTGGGCGGTCCGGCAATGTTAATTGGTCTGGGAGGAAGTGCTGCTTCTTCAGTCAATTCCGGTGCCAGTGATGAGGGACTGGATTTTGCCTCAGTTCAACGTGGTAATCCTGAAATGGAACGCCGCTGTCAGGAAGTGATTGACCGCTGTGTGGCCTTAGGTGATCAAAACCCGATTATTGCCATTCACGATGTCGGTGCCGGTGGACTCTCCAATGCTTTCCCTGAACTGGTCGATGACAGTGGTCGTGGTGGTCGTTTTGAACTGCGTGTGATTCCTAATGATGAACCCAGTATGTCACCCATGGAAATCTGGTGTAATGAGTCTCAAGAGCGTTATGTGTTGGGTGTACATCCTGACCGTATTGATGAATTCAAAGCCATTTGTGAACGTGAGCGTTGCCCGTGGGCTGTTGTGGGGGAAACCACTGAAGAAGAACATTTATTACTCGGTGATGCCGATAATGAAACATCACCGATCGACATGCCACTGTCATTATTATTAGGTAAACCACCTAAAATGCTGCGTGACGTGAAACATACACAACATGAGCATCCAGATCTTGATTTTGCCGGTGTTTCACCCAGAATGGCTCTGGAACGTGTACTTACATTGCCAACGGTAGCCAGTAAGAACTTCCTAATTACCATCGGTGATAGAAGTGTAACAGGTTTGGTCGCACGTGATCAGATGGTAGGTCCATGGCAAGTGCCGGTAGCGGATTGTGCTGTCACTTTAGCCGATCACCATGATGTGTTAGGCGAAGCGATGTCGATGGGAGAGCGTGCACCGATTGCACTGATCAACGCACCTGCTTCAGGTCGAATGGCAGTGGGGGAAGCGATTACCAATATTGCCGCTGCCAAAATTGAAAAGTTGGGTGACATTAAATTATCAGCTAACTGGATGGCAGCATGTGGTCACCCTGGTGAAGATGCACTGTTATACGATACCGTCAAAGCGATTGGTATGGATCTCTGTCCTGAGTTAGGTATCGCTATTCCCGTCGGTAAGGACTCTTTGTCCATGAAAACGGTATGGGAAGATAAGGGCGAAACCAAAGCGGTGACTTCACCTTTATCTCTGATTATCAGCGCCTTTGCGCCTGTCACTGATGCCAGCGCAACGACCACGCCGCAATTACGTACTGATCGTGGTGATACTGATTTGATTTATATCGATCTGGGGCAAAATCACAACCGTTTGGGTGCTTCCGCTTTAGCTCAAGTATTCAAACAAGTGGGTAACACAGCTCCAGATATCGAAGATGCGACACATTTAAAAAACTTCTTTAACGCTATCCAACGACTGAAGAATGAAGATTTATTGCTGGCCTATCATGACAGAAGTGATGGCGGCCTCGCTGTTACCTTAGCTGAGATGGCTTTTTCCGGTCATTGTGGTCTGGATATTCACTTGAATGGTCTTGGTGAAGCCTTGCCGGTATTGTTCAATGAAGAATTAGGCGCGGTTATCCAAGTGCCTCATGCTGATTTGAATCATGTCATGAATATTCTTAAAGACTATAATTTGACCTCCATGTCATTTGCCATTGGTAAAGTGACTGAGCAGCAGCAAATACGCATCCATGTTGAGCAGGAACTGGTTATTGATGAGTCTCGTGTAACGTTGCAACGTTTCTGGGCTGAGACCAGTTACCAGATGCAGTCAATGCGTGATAATCCTGATTGTGCAAAACAAGAGTTTGATGCGTTATTGGATGAAAAAGATCCTGGTTTATTTGCCAAACCATCATTTAATCCGGCAGAAAATATTGCCAGCTCTCTGATCGTGAGTGGTCATCGTCCCAAGGTTGCCATTCTGCGTGAGCAAGGGGTAAATGGTCAGGTTGAAATGGCAGCGTCATTTGATCATGCAGGCTTTAATGCTATTGATGTGCACATGAGTGATGTGCTGGAAGGGCGTATTGATCTGAATGATTTTGTTGGCTTGGTTGCGTGTGGTGGGTTCTCATATGGTGATGTTTTAGGTGCAGGACGCGGTTGGGCCAGCACCATTTTGCATAATGAGACTGCCCGTCAACAGTTCTCAGCATTTTTCCATCGTGAAGATACGTTTGCGTTGGGTGTCTGTAATGGCTGTCAGATGTTGTCGCAGTTAAAAGAGTTGATACCTGGCAGTGAGCATTGGCCTCGATTCTCTCGTAACCTGTCTGAACAGTTTGAAGCACGTTTCTCACTGGTAGAGATTGTAGAGTCACCTTCAGTGTTATTGAAAGGGATGGCCGGTTCTGTGATGCCTATCGTTGTGGCTCACGGTGAAGGGCGTGTTGACTATGCCGAGACGGGGTCTGAAGATCAGGCGCTAGTGGCCATGCGTTATGTCGATCATTATGGTCAAGCTACGGAAGCTTACCCAATGAACCCAAATGGATCGATTAATGGCGTGACGGCACTGACGACAACCGATGGTCGGGTAACGATCATGATGCCGCACCCTGAGCGTGTAACGCGCACAGTTCAGCATTCATGGCATCCGGATGACTGGGGCAAAGATGGTCCGTGGGCAAGATTGTTCCAAAATGCGCGATGCTGGGTGAACTAAACCCGGATGTAAAAAAGGACCGAAAGGTCCTTTTTTTATGGCTAACGTAAAGAGAGCTATACTTTAAAACGTTGTGCAATCATATTGAGCTGCGTGGCGAGTGTCGCCAGGTTTTGACTAGCAGTAGCAATTTCTTCGCTGCTATGCATGTTATTTTCAGATAAGTCTGATACGCGTGTAATGTTACGATTGATTTCTTCTGAGACCAAACCTTGCTCTTCAGCAGCACTGGCAACATGTGTACTCATATCAGCGATTTGTGTCATCGAATTAACAATGTTTAATATCGATTGTGTGGCT
>NZ_DIAC01000086.1:26509-27691 GCF_002414625.1 Methylophaga sp. UBA5088
TGTGGCTGAGTCAGTGTAACCAACCATACCAGCGGCATTGGCTTTTTCTTTTTCCATCACGGCGACAGCTTCTTTTGTTTTCTGTTGTAAATTGTCGACCATGACTTGAATTTGTTCTGCCGATTCCTGAGTACGGTTGGCCAGTGAGCGAACTTCATCAGCTACAACAGCAAAACCGCGACCATGATCTCCTGCTCGTGCAGCTTCTATAGCCGCATTTAAGGCTAATAAATTGGTCTGCTCAGCCACCCCTTTAATAACAGTTAACACGGAACCTATTTGCTCACTACTTTGACTTAGTTCTTCAATGGTGCGCGCTGCATTTCCAACGTCTTCAGTTAGAGAGTTAATGGATTTTACCGTTTCACTTATGACGTCTTGTCCCGATTTTGACTCACTGTTCGCATTACGTACTTCTTCTGCTAACAGTTCAGCATTACGGGCGATTTCTTTAATCGTACTTGACATCTCATTCATCGCTGTGGCTATTTGCTCAGATTGCGATTGTTGTTCTTGTGAGTTGGATTGAGATTGCACAGTATTAGTAGATAACTCTTCAGATGCGGCTGCTAATTCAGTTGAGTTTTGTTTCAATTGATTCACTACGCCGTTTAAATGTTGTGTCATTGAGTTAAGTGCAATAAAGATATCAGCGGTTTCATCTTTGGCTGGACTGGTGATTGTGACGGTCAGATCACCTTCGGCGATCCGCTTGGTAGCGGTAATAATATTGTTGATTACCTGGATGATAGACCGATAAAAACCAATGAATAAATAGAGTGCCAGCGATAGGGCAATTAATATCACGGCAATCACCACATTTTTTTCAAGCTGTAGCATGGATAGACGATTATCTAGTAGTTCAGCCAATGCGTCAGCAAGATAATGATATACCACATAATTTGTGTCTATAGCTTCAGTACCCAGACTGAAAATAAATGCTGCTTCGGTGTTAATTTTCTCACTCTCGAGCATATCCTTTTCAATGACAGTGAGAAATTCTGTGAGTGCATTTTCTCTATCCAGCTCTAGCTTATTTAAAACGTCTGCCAACTGCGGATTGTGAGTAATAATATGTTCGATAGCTTGTTGAGTGGTATCCGCTTCATGTTTTACCTTGCTAAATGATGAAGCCAGTTTAATACGTTGACTGGTAGTCAATGATTCATTGGCAGCAATGCC
>NZ_DIAC01000086.1:27820-28418 GCF_002414625.1 Methylophaga sp. UBA5088
ATTCATTGGCAGCAATGCCCGAAGCAAGTCCGCGAGTTTGTCCGATACTCTCAGCGAGTACTGGGATATAACTGACAATCGTCTCAATAATGAATGTGGTGTTGAGGTCTGGATCGAGTATGAGTCCAGAATTGTGATTCACGGCATTCATGAGTTGTCTAAGTTTTGTAATTAACTCAGTATGCGCGGTAAAAATGGTATTGGGATCTGTTTCTGTTGCTGTATTGATAAGACTGGTCCAGTCACGTTTGATTTCGTCCCATAGTTGATTGGTGTCGAAGTGCTCGCCATATTCAGTATTGATGATATTGATTTGTTGAATACTCTGATCAATCTCTTTCCGTTTACTGAGAATTTTCTCTTCGAACTCTGCTGAGCCATTCAGATAGGCATTCGTCAAGCCACGATGTTGAGGCAATTGTTGATAGAGTGGTGTGATGGTTTTTATGTATTCCAAGCCTGATTGTTCTTTATGGCTTTCATTAACGATGTTGTTTAATTGGTGAATCAGTAGCAAAAATGTCACCGTGATAGGAATAAGCAGAAGCACTGTTATCAGTGACATTTTTTTGGGGTAGCTTAGCGAATTCATGAGTTT
>NZ_DIAC01000086.1:28680-28813 GCF_002414625.1 Methylophaga sp. UBA5088
TGATGAGTGACTTTGTCGCCTCTCCACAGTGAGCATATCAAGTTGTTATTGCTAAGCCGTCTATTGCAAGGTGTTAATAGTGGCTGTCATTTGATGACGTATTCTGGAGTGATAAATTACCACTTAAGTAATC
>NZ_DIAC01000086.1:28974-33798 GCF_002414625.1 Methylophaga sp. UBA5088
CGACATTATTGCCGTAAAGTGATGAATGGAATATTGTGGTCCTGGATTGACCTAAATTTACAACGATTAGAAAGGATATCTAGTAATTCGGGTTTCTTTCTTTTTAGACAGTGAGTGATTGGATTGATAAAGGACTTAGTTACACCGTATCAGACTAGGGTTGTGCCAAGTTATGGTTTGCTAGTCGTATTTTTGTCGTTGCTCACTATCTTCCCTCCCGTCTTTGCTATGCAGCAGTATGAGAGCGAGCAGGTTACTGCCTGGCAATATCGCTGGGGTGATTCCGAATTTGTAAATGGTGAGCCTGAGTGGATTGTCACACCTGAACTACATAGTAGTGATTGGAAAGATATTGATTTCCCTTGTATGCCGCCTGATCGAGGGCAATATAATACCGTTTGGTTTAAGGCAACATTGCCGGATTCTGATCATGATTATTTGCATCCTGTTCTTTACGTCACCAGCATTGACTTAATGGCTGAAGTTTACCTGGAAGATAAAAAGATTTATCAATTTGGTGACTTAAATAATAAACAGCACAAGTCGTTTTATGGTTGGCCTTGGCACTCGATTGATTTGCCAGATGATTATGCGGGTAAAACTATTTATTTCAGGGTTTTTTCAAGCTACCGAGACATTGGTTTGTGGGGTGAAGTCAAACTATTTGAGAAAACACACCTACTGTTTTATCTTTTAGAAAAAGCGTATTTTGAAGTTCTAGTCGCTTTATTCTCATTGTTTGTCGCTATTATTACCTTGGCATTCTCGATGATGCATAGAGGGGAGCGACATTTTCTCTATTTATCATTATTTTCACTGACCTCTGCTGTAATGTTGCTGGCTGAGAATCCAGCTGTTCAATTTGTTTTTAATTACCCTCTAGTACGTGTTTATTTATTAGCGATCTCCTATTACGCATTACCCGTTATTACGAGTTTATTGTTGTCATCATGGTTTGATGACTGGCGACACAAATGGTTAATAAACATCGCTGTTGTCCATCTCATTTATCTTATTTCAGTGATAGGCCTATCTTTAGCGGGCCTAATAGAGCTTGCTGTTACATTCCCTATTTTTGATGCCATATTCGCCATCACGATACTTCTGATAATAGGCCTTGGCATCAGTAAGCGATATTCGTTGGCCTCCGATCAACATCTAGTCATGCTGTCCTTTACGGTATACGGCATATTTCTTTTATTGGATATGGGCATTGCTAATAGTGTTCTTCCCTGGATGCATTTGGATATTTCTGTTGGCGCGTTATTGTTTGCGCTTGTATTGATGCTTATTTCTTTACGTCATTATTCACATGTACAAAGCGCGTTAAAAGAACTGAATGAACACCTAGAAGTGAAGGTGGCTGAACGAACAGCTTCCTTGCATGCTTATGCCGAAGCTGAACAAGAACGTGCTGAACAGCTGCAGCGTCTGAATGTGCTCGGAGCCAGATTAGAAGAACTCAATAGTCGGTTACAAACCGTTGACAATCTCACTGAGGCAAGACATTTACTCATTAAAAAGCTTCCGGACGTTTTTATGCCTGTAGAATTGAGCGTAACAACATCACTTGACGGCGTATCTTTTGAGAGGCAATTGGCTCAAGTAGAACTGCAAGAGCTGGATGGCAGCTATAACGTATTTGTTTATCTGGTTTTAAATAATCTAAGTTCAAAAAAACTAATCAAACAAGACAATCTGAATGATTTCATCAACCGGGTTAAATTGCGTTTAGGTGTGACGCTTAGCAGTATCAAGTTAAAAGAAGAGCTGCATCGTTTTTCATTTGAAGATGCGCTGACAGGGCTTGCTAATCGACGTTTTTTTGATCTGGCACTGCATAGAGAAACTCAGCTGGCAAACCGACAGAAAAACCCATTGTCGCTCCTTATATGTGATATCGATCATTTCAAACATTTTAATGATGAATACGGGCATGAAGTCGGTGATTTTGTACTGAAAACATTAGCGCAATTGATGAATGAGTTTTTCCGTGAAACGGATATACCATGTCGTTATGGTGGTGAAGAATTTGTTGTGATTATGCCTGGCGCGACAATAGATGATGCGACAGAAAAAGCCGAGCTATTAAGGCGTATTGTTGCCGACAAACAGATGGTGTTTAACGGCAAACACATAGACAGCATCACCATTTCCATCGGGATCGCTGATTTAACCCCAAGTAGAAGTGAATCAGAACAGTTGTTAAGTGATGCAGATAAAGCCTTGTATATAGCAAAAGAATGCGGAAGAAACAGGGTAGAAACGACACACCCATAAATAAATTTCCATCTATATCAGAACTATATCAAACTTAATCTGACCAATATTCGCATGATTTTCACATGTCACTTGTTGAAATAATCATATACATAGAGAGGAGAAGTTATGAAAATGATGAAAAAAGTTTTATCTGGCGCTGCTATTGCAGGTTTATTCTTGTCAATGAATGCTTTTGCTGCTGACCATACTGTTACCGCACAAGGTCTGAAATATACGCCGCTCGTTGTTAAAGTGGCCCCTGGAGATAGTGTGAGCTGGACCAATATGAGCACACACAATGTAGAAATGATCGATAACTTGATTCCTGAAGGTACTGAAGCCTTTAAATCTGACATGAGTCAAGATGTCACACATACGTTTGATAAAGAAGGTATCTACATTTACAAATGCACTCCACATATCGGTGCAGGCATGGGCGGTGCGGTCATTGTTGGTAACCCAACCAACTTAGATGCGATTAAGGCTCAAGATGTTTCTGGTGGTATCGGACGAATTGTCAAAAAAGCCATTAAAGAAGCGGAATCAATGTAAATTCATTGAGCACCCACTGTAAAAAGCCGGTCATTACCGGCTTTTTTTATGGGTATAAGATGTGCATGAAAAAAGCGTGTCTTCTGAGGAATGAGTATGGATAAAGTGAATCAGATTTTTTCATCGTTACCAGAATGGTCAGTCGCTATTGTGGTTTTCATAAGTTTATTCATTCTCATGCTGATTATTAAAAAGTTCATTTTGCTTAGAGTTAGCAAAATCACTGCTAGAACAAGCTTTTTCTATGACAAGTTAGTGGTGAAAGTAATGAGCTTTCCTCTGACATTGTGCTTATTGGCATTAACGATAACACTGGCAGAGCACACGCTTCAGTATTTTGATATAGAAACAGAATTTAAATTTTTTCATGCTACTGCACAACTATTGATCGTCGCCGCACTGGTATTGTTCATAGATGGTTTTTTGACGGGTACGGTAGGTCATTATGCCGATAAGACGGCTACCTTAAAAAATAGTAGCTCTATTGTGCAAGGTATTACCCGTGCCATCATCCTTGGACTCGGCTTGTTGATTATCCTTGGCACGATGGGCATTGCCATCACGCCTATCATTGCTTCTTTAGGTATTACTTCACTGGCTGTTGCTTTAGCTTTACAGCCAACATTAACCAACTTCTTTTCAGGTGTTCAGCTTGTCATCGACAAACCAATACGTGTTGGTGACTTTATCGAGTTAGATTCGGGAGAGCAAGGCTTTGTCGAGAAGATTGGCTGGCGCACTACCTGGATCAGGATGTTACCCAATAACTTTATTATCATTCCAAATAGTGTTTTATCGCAGTCAAAAATCATTAACTACTATTACCCTGAAAAACAGCTTTCAGTACCAGTAGAAGTCGGTGTGCATTATGATTCTGATTTAGAGCATGTCGAAAGAGTCACGCTGGAAGTGGCTCGCAATATCCTAAAAACACATAAGTGGGGTGTGCCTGATTATCAGACATTTGTTATTTTTCACACTTTTGATAATTCGAGTATTAATTTCACGGTCATGTTAAGAGCGAAAGAATATTTCAATCGCTTCTTCATTAAATCTGAGTTTATCAAGGCTTTACATCAGCGTTTTAAGGAAGAAAATATTACGATTCCTTATCCTATCAGGGCAATCAATTACCAGCAGGAGAATCCTCAATCAACAGTGGATGATAAGTCTGTATAACGTTTTATTTATTATCGATTTATAAACCAGGGAAAACGATTTTGCTAACTGACTCACTTATCTTGGCAAGCAATTCAGCTTTTTTTTGTTTCGTCAGCGTGGATTCAGAATAATAAATCACCAGTAAATAAGGTTTACCTGTTTCTGGCCAGATAATCGCTACATCATTAAAGGCTCCGTTAGGACCAGAGCCCGTTTTATCACCTACTAGCCAGGTGGACGGGACGCCCGCACGTATTTTGTCATCACCTGTTTGATTGCCTATTAGCCATTGAATAAGCCGTTGTTTGGATACGTCGGATAAATGATCACCAAGCAACAGGGTGTTCAGCGTCGCCAACATCGCTGCAGGTGTTGTTGTATCTCTAAGGTCGCCTGCCAAGTTGCTGTTAAGAGCAGGTTCTATTCTGTCGAGTCTTGTGGTGTTATCGCCTATCGAACGCAAATAGTCGGTTAATGCCTCTGGGCCACCTATTGTTTTTAATAATAAATTGGCCGCAGTGTTGTCACTGAGTTGTAATGTCGCCTGGCTTAACGCTGCTACCGACATGACGCCTTCATCAAGATGTGTTTTGGTGACCGGGGCATAATCCAGTATGTCAGCACGATCGTAATGAATCGGACGAGACAGACTTTCTTGATGCTGATCAATTCGGTGTAAGACATTAGCAACCAGTAAAACTTTGAAGGTGCTACACAATGCAAAACGTTCATTAGCACGATAATGCAGTTGAAATTGGTGTTGTAGGTCATAAGCGGCAATGCCCAGTCTCCCGCCATATTCTTTTTCTAATTGGGCAAATGTTGTCTGCCAATTTATGCCTTCATTAT
>NZ_DIAC01000086.1:33938-35170 GCF_002414625.1 Methylophaga sp. UBA5088
TATCAGCAGAGCTGACACTATTTACCGTGAATAAAAGACTAAAAAAGGTGGCTAAGCTGAGTAAGAATTTCATTGTGATAGGCGGTTTCTGGTGAACAAGGGGGCATATATTAACCGATTTCAGAGAGGGATAGGGCTGACATAGGGAAACGATTGTATTGTGCTTTGGGTGTGTTAAGCACAGATGAAACCTAGATAACTGGTTAAGCGTCAACTATCAAGTGAGAAAACAGAGCAGTGTTGTAGGACCTTCAGACGTAAAATTAGATTTTAACCGCATTCATATGTTGGTTTATGTATTTATTAAACTCTTCCATCGGCATGGGGTTGCCAAATAAATAACCTTGATAATTCAGGCAACCATGTTTAGCTAGGAATGCTTCCTGAGCATCCGTTTCGACCCCCTCAGCGATGACAGTCATGCCCATGTGACTACTCATATTGATAACGGTGCGAATGATATGAGCATCATTGGCATTTTTTAGCATATGATCCACAAAACTTTTATCGATCTTTATTTCATCCAGTGGAAAACTTCGCAATATGGAGAGTGATGAATAGCCTGTCCCAAAGTCATCCAGAGATAAAGTGATGCCATGAGACCGTAATTTGTCTATTTTTATAGCAAGTTCATTAATGTTCTTTAGCATTAGGCTTTCAGTGATTTCCAGTCGCAAACGTGAGCCGGAGCACTGATGTGTTTCAATGCTGGATAAGACCGTATCAACAAAATTCTTTTGCATAAATTGGCGAGCGCTGATGTTGACCGATAAAACTAAATTAGCCGTAGCCGGGTCTTGTTGCCAGACAGCTAATTGTCTACAAGCATGTTGAAGTACTTCAGTGCCTATGCGGTTAATAATGTCTGAGTCTTCTGCAAGAGGAATGAATTCGGCCGGTGAAATCATGCCATGTTTAGGATGCTGCCAGCGTAGTAGAATTTCAGCACCAATAGGTTCATGCAGGTGGTTCACCTGGGTTGGAAATAGGGGAGAATGTCGCGATTGAATACGGCATCTCTTAGATCATTTTCCAGACTGGCTTTGAATTCAATACTGGGCTGAAGCGCTTCATCAAAAAATCGAAAACAACTACGACCATCTGACTTGGCCTGAAACATAGCGTTATCAGCACGTTTAAATACTTCATTAACGGATAAGGTTTCGCCCTGAAATGTGCAAATGCCTATGCTGCATGAGGTACGATATTGCACGTTACCAATATTATATATA
>NZ_DIAC01000086.1:35289-38609 GCF_002414625.1 Methylophaga sp. UBA5088
TATATCACTGATACCATTAATAATTTTGTTGGAAATAACTTCAGATATTTCTTTGCTTTTGTTAGCGGTGTTACCAATATTTTGGATCAAAATAACAAACTCATCTCCACCAAAACGGGCAATGGTGTCTTCATCCCTTAAAATGGTTTTCAGTCGAGTGGATACCGATTTGAGAAGCATGTCACCCACTGAGTGCCCATGAAGATCGTTAATGTTTTTGAAGTTATCTAAATCAATAAAAAACACGGCACAGTGAGATTGGTTGCGACTACTGGTGTGCATGGCCTGTGTGACGCGATCGGTCAGCAAACGTCGGTTGGGCAAATCTGTTAGCGTGTCATAGTAAGCCAGATATTGGATTTCATCCTGACTCTTTTTAAACTCGGTTTTATTTTGAACCAAGGTTGCCAAGCCAACGACATGGTTATGATTGTCACGCAAAGCGGTGTAAGTCCATTCGCAGAAAATAATGTCACCCTCCTTGGTCAAATTTTCATTTTGACAATGACTGGAGCTACCCTCAGTAATAAATTGCTTCATTTTTTGGATGACATGCTCCTGAATGTCGATTGGTAACAGGAAACGGGCATGTTGATGAATTGCTTCATCCTGCTGATAACCAAATATTTGCTCAGCTGCAGCATTCCATGACACAACCTGGAGGCTCAAATCCCATTCAATCACCCCCATCGGTGTGTGGTCTAAGTGAATACGTTGATGTTGTGATAACTTCTCAATTTCAGCTTGTTGTTTTATCGCTGCGTGATGTAGCAAGATATTTTCACGCAGTTTTTTACCTAAATTTGATGATGCAATAGAGATATAAACAATATATACGGCGAGTAAAACCGCCATGGCCAGTGATAATTCTATTTCATTGCTAAAAAAACCAGGTAATGACAGCAAATAGATACTGCCGGAAAATAGTTTGGAGGTGATGGCATCCACGGAATACACCACCATCGCACCACCTGTGACACCGACAATAACGAGTGTGATAAAGGCTTTATGAGCGACTTCGTTGGTTTCAGAAAGAAAGTAATAACCAGCCAGCCCCCAAACCATGCCACAAGCCAAAGTGGATAAGCGAAAGATATTGAGCCAAGTGTCAGGGTTTGAGTTATTCGTATTGTGTTGTTTGAAATAAATGGTGGAATATAAACGTAATCCATAAACTGCGCTAAAGATTAGACACCAAGAGGTTAAGATTGTCTTGTTGACCTGGTCATACTCAACATAAGCCAATGTTAAGGCAACGAGACTCGCCACAATAATCGATTTAAGATTGCTGCTATAGAGCATGTTGATGATGTCGACTTTCAAAGCCATTTTTTCATCATGCTCGCTAGGGAGTAATGAAGCTGTGTTCGTATCCAAGCGCAAAAATCCTCTCTTTACATGAACCATCTCGTGAGCATTTTTCACCTGTTTTCAATTGCCTAGTTGAAAACACGCAATGTTCAAATGGTTTTAGCACAGAAAAAAATTACTGTCTATTTTGTCGCAGATCGTCTACTTCTCTTCAGCATGGTCGAATTCCTCTTCACAGCATTGTTTGTTAACTCTTGTAACTAAGCCATAAATAAACTCAGACGTTTAGGCACGTGACGACGAGAGGCATAAATAATGGATAAAGGAATGACCGGGGCGGGATGTTGAGGCAGTATCTCGACTAATTCACCACTTGCAAGATAAGGCTGGGCAGTCAGGGCGGGTAATTGCGCGATACCCTGTCCGGATAAACAGGCGTATAAGTAGGCATCAGAATTATTGACTTGTAGCCTGCTTTTCATCTCGACTAGATGAAGTTGATGCTGATCAATATGTTCAAATATAGCAGCCTGAATTTGCAGGTTTTGTGCATAATCGATGAGGTAATGGCTTGCTAAATCATCTACTGCTTCGGGTTAATACACTGGCGCCAGGTGCAGTTGAAACTGATTTTGGCGGTGGTGCTGTTCGTGATAACACTGAGTTGAACCGCAGCATTGCTAATCAAACTGCATTAGGCAGAGTGGGATTACCCGATGATATTGCTAAGGCATTGGCCATGCTGGTGAGTGATGACAGTTCATGGGTTACGGGTCAACGAATCGAGGCGTCTGGCGGCATGTTTTTATAAAAAATTCAGTGTCCGCCGGTATTAGAAAATAAGTTAATGACAAGTACGCCTGAGATGATTAAGCCCATTCCGAGAAGGGCAGGTAAATCGAGTTTTTGCCCATATACTATCCATGAGATGATAGCGATGAGCACAATGCCCAAGCCTGCCCAGATAGCATAAGCAATACCGACAGGAATCACTCTTAACGACAATGTCAGAAAATAAAAAGCAGTCAGGTAACCCGTAACAACGATAAGTGTCGGAACAAGTCGCGTAAATTCGTGGCTGGCTTTCAGCGCTGAGGTCGCAATGACCTCAGCGATGATGGCAATGGCGAGATATATCCAGTGTGGCACTGACTTACCTTTTGAATGTAGTGATATAAAGCTGCTCGACTTTTTTCCTTGCCCAATCTGTTCGACGCAGAAATTTTAATGACGACTTAATAGAAGGGTCGTTTTTAAAACAGTTCAGGTTAATTCTCTGAGCGAAACCTTCCCAGCCATAATGATCGACCAGTTCAGTGACAATGGTTTCGAGGGTGATGCCATGCAGTGGGTTGTTAGGTTGCTGATTCATAAATAGGCTTTTTTCTAGATGTCATTTCAAGTATGAAGTCATGTTTACTTTAAAGCTTAATCATGACGGCTACTGTATGACTTAAGATTAACATTCAAACAATAAACGCGTTGTAATATCTTTTGCTGCCGGCATGATGAAACTAAGTCATTCATAACGCTGGGTTAGGCTAATGTTGTTTTTGCGTATGTGGCTGTGTTCATCTCCACCGTTTCTGCGGTGATAGTGATATCGAATAAAGGTAATGTTGTACAAAGCCGTTCAACGATTAAATTATTTAAACGTTTCTTTTGCTCCAGGGTGCGCCCTTGATGCAGTCTGACAGTCACGTGCAAAAAGTGTGTGTGATGATCGCCGAGCCTAAACGTTTGGTAAGCAATACTGCGTGTTTTGATATGCTCAGGTTTGAATAAAAGAGAATCTATCGCTGCTTGATGAACAGTATTCACTAATGTCTCAGCTGAAGTGAGCTCAGCCAGAGTCGTTGAATATTCGATAATACAATGTGGCACCGCAATTCTCCTGACTGTATCTGTAGAAACGATATGACACCACTAAAAGAAAAGGCCGCTTAAAGCGGCCTTAATAGCAATGACATCAGTTATTTGATAAATAACATCTCGCGATATTTAGGCAG
>NZ_DIAC01000086.1:38658-41914 GCF_002414625.1 Methylophaga sp. UBA5088
CAGTGGCCATAAGTCGTCAGCCACTTCACCTTCAAGCGTATCAACATGTAAACGCACTTTATCCATCAACTGACGGATATCATTTGCACAGAAGTTCATATGTGCTTCAATTGAATCAAAGTCATGCTTATTTAAAGCCGCTTCAAGTTCGCTGACCGTGGCCAACATAGCATTGGTTTCCTGAGCAATCAGACTCACCACGGAATTATTCATCTCTATTCCCATGTCTGCCATACTGGTATGGGTGACGGACAGTTCTGTCAGATACTGCGATGCGGATGGGTAAATCAACGTTTTTGCCATCTCAACTACGAGCTTGGCTTCCACTTCAATAGAAAGAATATATTGCTCGGCGTATACCTCAAAGCGGCTTTCCAGTTCGACAGGTGTGAATACACCAGTGCGAGAGAATAACTCACGGATAGCCTCATCACGAAGGTAAGGCAGAGCATCAGCAGAAGTCGGTAAGTTTTTCAGACCACGCACGTCTACCGCCGCTTTGTGCCATTCTTCAGAATAGCCATCGCCACCGAAAACAACATTACCGTGTTGTTCCATTAACTCTTTCAGAACGGCCAGTACTGCGGTGGTTTGATCTTTGCCGCTATCTAATTCAGCTTTTAATTTCTCAGCAATCCAGTCAAGCGAGCCAGCCAGCATTGTATTCATGGCCACTAAGGGGCCAGATACCGATTGGGATGAACCCACAGCACGGAACTCAAAGCGATTACCAGTGAAAGCAAAAGGGGATGTACGGTTACGATCACCTGGATCACGTTCAAATTTTAGAATTTGTGACAGGCCCAGATCCATCTCGCCACCTTTTTTCGAGGTCGCAATATCACCCGCTTTAATATCCTGGAATACTTTTTCTAACTGGTCACCAAGATAAACCGATAAAATCGCTGGAGGCGCTTCATTCGCACCCAAACGATGATCGTTTGAGGCAGAAGCAATCACTGCACGAAGCAAGGGGCCGTATTTGTGTACACCACGAATAACTGCGCCACAGAATAATAAGAAATTCAGATTATCATGCGGTGTTTTACCTGGATCTAATAAATTACCTTGTGTGGCATTGCTGACCGACCAGTTAACGTGTTTACCTGAGCCATTAACACCAGCAAAAGGTTTTTCATGTAGCAGACACATGAAGCCATGTTTTTTTGCTGTGGCTTTCATCAAGGTCATCATTAATTGTTGATGGTCTGCAGCAATATTGGCTGACTCAAAATAAGGGGCTATCTCAAATTGACCGGGAGCGACTTCGTTATGGTGGGTTTTAGCAGGAATACCTAAGCGGTATAACTGGTCTTCGAAGTCTTGCATAAAGACCTGGACACGTTCCGGGATAGCACCGAAGTAATGGTCATCAAACTGTTGGCCTTTAGCTGGTGCAGCGCCAAATAATGTTCGACCAGCTAAAAGCAGGTCAGGACGTGCTAGAGCAAAATTACTATCGACCAGGAAATATTCTTGCTCAGCGCCACAGCTTGAGTTAAGCGGCGCAATCTCGGTTTCACCCATTAAAGCCAGCACTTTTCTGGCCGCACGATCCATGGCTGAGATGGACCGTAGTAATGGGATTTTCTTATCAAGTGCTTCACCGGTCCATGACATGAAAACACTTGGGATCATCAACGTAGAGCCGTTTTCTGTGTGCATAATGAACGCAGGGCTGGTCGGATCCCAAGCTGTATAGCCACGAGCCGCATTGGTCATGCGTAAGCTACCGTTAGGGAAAGACGAACCATCAGGCTCACCCTTAATCAATAAGCTGCCAGAAAATTCTGTAATCGCATTGCCTTCAGCATTGGTCACAATAAAACCGTCGTGTTTTTCTGCGGTGATATTGGTCATCGGGTAGAAAATATGAGAGAAAAACTTCACGCCTTTAGACAAGGCCCAGTTTTTCATGGCTGCAGCCACCACATCGGCAACGGCTGGATCTAATGGCGCACCGGTTTGAACAGTCTGTTTAAAGGCTTTGAAGGCAGACTTATTTAATGCTTCCTCCATTTTTGCCAGATTGAAAACATCCGTCGCCCAGATTTTATCTATCGGTTCAGATTTGTGAACAGTTGTTTTTTGACGGTTTGTAATATTTGAAATCGCTTGCAGGCGAGATTCATTTCCACTCATTTTCTATCCCTTAATCGCTGATGATTAATTGTTAATGTGATAAACGCAGTCGCTTTTTGGCGCATCAACTTTATTGATTGCGCATGTAATAGTGCTGTCGTTAGCACGGTTGTATCCCGACGCGAGCATCCCACCGTCTTTGTTTATGTAACACTAAAATAGAAAATAACCATATCAACATATTGATTATCAATATAAAAATCATCAGTGATATGAACGGCACGACATTCAGCGGAAAGGTTTTCAAGCGTGGTCGATATGAGTCTTTATTGAACTATTTAATGTGTGACAGCTATCAATATAGAGCAAATAATTTCAGTTATGAAGACCTATTTTTGTCACATAAATCGTGTATGGCAGAAAGAGATGTTTTCATTTTTTTCAAACAAATGTTAAAGAAATACATGCTGTTGTCGATGCAAAACATAATGGACGCTAATGAGGCTTGGTAGGGAGTCATATATGAATATTGATTTGTCATCTGTTCGAAGCAATGGGACGACTAAACACGCTGCCTCATCAGACTCGTCTCTGGACGCGCGTATAGCGGCTTTAAAGAAAAAAATGGTGGACTTGTTTAATGAACTCAAAGCATTGTTGAAAAATCCTGGTGAAGATTCCGAAAAGCAAGCGGAAGCCATACAAAAACAAATTCAATTACTTCAGCTTCAAATTCAACAGCTGGAAGCCTTGAAAAAACAACAGGAAAAAGCAGCAGAAAAAGATCAAGCCATTGCTACGCCATCCAACACCACGGTCAATTCGTCAGAAGCTACATCGGACACCAAAGTTGGCACTACGATAGACAGTTATAGCTGATAAAACAGTAGTCGAGCCGCTAATAAGGTAAAGATAAGGGCGGTGAGTGACTGCAAGATGCGCTGAGCTCGACTGGAAACAATTAACCACCGCCCCATACTGGCTGCAGTCAATGCCATAACGCTGAATATCATCAATGCAGTCAGCATAAATATCAGTCCTAAATAGACAATTTGCCACGATACAGATACGTCTGATGTATCAATAAATTGTGGTAAAAATGCCAGAAAAAAAAGCGCTACTTTAGGATTGCTGACATTCATTAACAATCCGATTCTAAGCAAGCTGAGTGAAG
>NZ_DIAC01000134.1:0-556 GCF_002414625.1 Methylophaga sp. UBA5088
GACTCAGTCTGAAGCTTCAGACCCGTTTGGCCGTGATGAGGTTGTGCAGCTGGTAAGAGAGCTCACTGAACAACAGTTTTCCGCTTTAAAACAATCCTTATCAATTCAGCTGAATGAATTGGTGTCGATAACCGCAGAACCGGTTTTAGAGCAAACGCTAAAAGAGATGGACTTAAGTTCAAACATTGATCGCGCTTTGGAGCAAAATGCCGCCAAATGGTTGGATAAACAGCAAAATGTGGTGCGTGAGTCGGTACTTCGCCAGTTAAAACATGATCTAAACCCGCTGGTCGCCAAAAGCCTGGAAAGGTTGGTGAATGAAAAAATATTGCCACTTATTCGTAACCAGGTTACTGCGATGAAAAATGAATTTGATACTACTCATCAGGAGCAATGGGCACAAATTCAGGCGCAACTGATGATGCAGCGTAATATCAGTATTGGTGTGGGTGTGATCGCCTTACTCGCCTTAGTCTTTGTTCTGATTTAATGTTGCCATCAATTCGTGAAGCTCAGGTCTATGGTCGCACTTGCCTAGCTCATTCAAACAGTCCCG
>NZ_DIAC01000134.1:653-4778 GCF_002414625.1 Methylophaga sp. UBA5088
GATGTCGATGTGCAGTATCTGTTATGTCACGTGTTGACGTGTTCGCCAACACGCCTGTTACTCGATGCCGAGACAGATCTGACAGAGCAGCAATGGCAAGACTTCAAACACCTCATCACGAGACGCCAAACCGGTGAGCCAATAGCGCATATTACGGGCAGCAGGGGGTTTTGGTCACTCGACCTGGCGGTTAATAATTCGACACTTATTCCCCGAGCCGATACCGAATTACTGGTCGCGCTGGCATTGCCAAAGCTGCAGCCGGGTATGCGCATAATCGATTTAGGGACAGGAACGGGGGCCATCGCTCTCTCCATCGCACATGAGCGGCCTGATGTCACTATCATTGCCAGTGACTTTCATCTACAGGCGGTCAAGTTAGCGCAACAAAATGCCCAATCCTATAGGCTTGACCACGTTCATTTCTTTCAAGCTTCCTGGTTGAGTGCATGTCAGCCAGCTCAGTTTGATATGGTGATTTCGAATCCGCCTTATATCGAAGCAGATGACCCACATTTACAGCAGGGTGATGTTCGTTTTGAACCGCTTTCTGCGTTGATATCAGGACCAGACGGGCTTGATGATATACGCCAGATTATCAAGCAGGCTGCGATCTGTCTGAAACCTGGTGGCTGGTTACTCATTGAGCATGGACATGATCAATCCCGGGCAGTGCAGCAATTATTCTCAGAGGCAGGGTTTGTACAGATTTCGGCTCACCAGGACTTTGGTGGTAACGATCGGGTTGTCATAGCACAACTCACGTTATAATGCCGGGCTATTCAGTAGAGTTAACAGACGATGAATGACGAACAGCTACTCCGCTACAGTCGACATATATTACTATCCCAGATGGATATTGAGGGCCAACAGCGTCTGCTTGATAGTCATGTCATGATTATCGGGTTGGGCGGGCTGGGTGCGCCTGTTTCGATGTATCTTGCTGCCTCAGGAGTAGGCCATTTAACGCTGGTCGATGATGACGTGGTTGAATTAGCCAATTTACAACGGCAAATTGTTCATACACATAAGAATATCGGTCGAAAAAAAGTCGACTCCGCATATGAACAGCTCCATGCTCTGAATCCTGATATCGCTATCGACATGATTGATGAGCGCTTGGATAAGCCTGCTATGTTGGCGGCATCGCTTCACGTGGACGTGATCGTGGATTGCACCGACAATTTTGAAACCCGTTTTTTCTTAAATGAGATCAGCAGGGAAAATAAGATACCACTGGTGTCTGGTGCCGCTATCCGCTTTGATGGGCAAGTCACTGTTTATGATCCGCGTCAAGCAGACTCACCTTGTTATCGTTGTCTGTATGAAGATAAAGGCGAACTGCAGGAAACCTGTTCAGAGAGTGGTGTCTTCGCCCCGATGCTGGCCATGATCGGCGGGACTCAGGCTGCGGAGACATTAAAACTATTAGCTGGAATCGGCACCCCATTAACGGGGCGTTTATTACTGCTTGATGGGCTTTCCATGAGTTGGCGTGAGATAAAACTGAAACCTGATCCAAGCTGTCCAGTATGTGCGGACAGTCATCACCGTGAATAAACTGAACAAGCATGTCATGCTGTTGAGAAAAGACAAATAAGTCGAGGATTTGAACACTACTATGAGTCGAATGACAAATACTGTTGAATTGGAACGTGCTGCGGAAATGGCACTGACTGAAGCCAAGAAGCGCGGTGCAAGTGCTGCCGAGGTTGGGCTTAGCCACAGTGAAGGATTATCGGTCACGGTTCGTCAACGTGAAGTCGAAACGTTGGAACACAACAACGACACAGGCTTAGGCATAACGGTCTATTTTGGACATAGCAAAGCATCGTCAAGTACCTCTGATTTAAGTGAAGCGGCCATCACTGAAGCTGTAGGGGCGGCCTGTAATATTGCCAAACATACTCAGGCTGATGAAGCGGCCGGGCTGGCGGATGCTGATTTAATGGCCACTGTATTTCCAGAGTTGTCGCTCTATCACCCATGGTCGATCGATGTTGAAAAGGCGATTGATCTTGCCACGCTATGTGAGCAGGCAGGTCTCGATAACGATCCACGAATATCAAATTCTGAAGGAGCGACCGTTTCCAGTCATACAGGTCAGCGTGTTTATGCCAACAGTCATGGCTTTATGGGAGCAACTCAAAGCAGTCGACATAGTTTGTCTGCAACGCTTATTGCTCAAGATGCACGCGGTATGCAGCGCGACTACTGGTATGACATCAAACGTGATGCTAATGATCTTCTGAGTGCTGAGTCCATCGGTTTAAAAGCTGCAGAACGGACATTATCAAGATTAGGTGCCGGTGAAGTAAAAACAGGTAGCTACCCGGTGATATTCACTGCTCAGATGGCCCCTTCACTGTTCGGACAATTAATTTCAGCTATCCGCGGCGGTGCGCTGTATCGCAAAGCCTCATTTTTGCTGGATAAAAAAGGTGAGCAAATTTTCCCTGAGTTTATTCATGTGCATGAACAACCACATATTCTCAAAGCCTTGGGTAGTGCCAGCTTTGATGGTGAAGGTGTGGCCACACAAAATCGTGACATTATTTTAGGTGGCGTGTTGCAAGGCTATGTGCTCGACAGTTATGCCGCCCGACGCTTGGGTCTGCAAACAACAGGTAATGCCGGTGGTGTGCACAACTTAACGATTGATAGCAGTACTGATGCTGATTTGGCTGCACTGATCAAAAAAATGGATAAAGGCATTATCGTCACAGAAACCATGGGCATGGGGGTTAATATTGTGAATGGTGACTACTCACAAGGTGCCGCTGGCTTTTGGGTGGAAAATGGGGAAATTCAATACCCAGTCGATGAATTTACCATCGCCAGCAACTTGCAAGACATGTTTATGGGAATTGTGGATGTGGGAAGTGACGTGGATATTCGAGGTAATACGCGTTGTGGCTCAGTGCTGATTGATAAAATGATGATAGCGGCTGCATAAGGCCTATGCTGGGTTAGTTGTTGCGTATTTCAGCGATATTAACTGCGTTATATCGGTCAGTTCTAGCAGTGCAAATAATTGAGATAACTGTTGACGCATTATTTTTATGCGATGAGCTTGTTGACTCCGCTGTTGGTTCAGCTGCGGTATAAGATCAGTCTGCTCATCAGCTTCTCTGTCATTGATTGGGCTGACAAAGCATTGAAATGCATGAAATTGTTTGGCTGATAGCCCACGCTGAAGAAAACGATCCTTATCCCTTTGCGTCATAAACTGATGATCAAACATCCACTGCCATTGGTCATGGTGGGTTTCAAATCCGTATAACGCGGTGTTCAGTGATTCACCTTCTTTAGCCTGCAAGCCTTTTACTTGCTCATGCAGTTCAGCTAGATGAATCTCGATAGAACGCCAGAAATTATCCGTATGCTGGTCAGCACCATTTCGTTCCGTGCAGCCAATGACCGAGATGTGTCTCTGACCTGATTCATCAACGCCCAGAAATAGCGGAATCGATTCTGAGGTAGTAAGTAAGCAGGGTAGGAATAAACGACTTTCATGATGCTGTATCAGGTCATCATGATTTTGTTTGAGTTGTGAATGGTTGCTGGCAATGATGTTGTCAAAAAACTGATTCTGGCTGGCGGAGCAATGCTCATGAATGCGTTCAAACCCCAGTTGATACTTGTTCTCCCAGCGTTTTTTATTTTTGAGTTGATAGGGAATACGTTGCAGACTGACCTTTTTTGTCTGACTTTGCCAGCGAGGAAAATCAACATAAACGACTTTATCCAGAGTCAGTTCAACGTTTAATGGTAGCGTCACTGATAAACCATGACTTGAGACATCCACACTGGTGCTGTTCCACTCTTGTTCATTGAAATGTAAGGTGACCGGAGTACGGATATGATATCGCTGAACCTGGCGTTTAATAACATGACTCAAGGCATATGGCGTAGGCAAATCATTTAACTCCCACATCGGGATGTCATAACATTCTGGCGTACTCTCTTGCGTATGTGTAGATTTGATTTCGGTGTCTGATAGCGCGGTTTGTAAGTCGATCAAACGAATAGCATATTGTGGATAGTGCAGATTATTTGCTAGCTGTTCTGCGTAGGCTGGGGCATGTTCCTTGAGCATGCTCAGAGATGATGCAGACACAGAAT
>NZ_DIAC01000134.1:4827-7305 GCF_002414625.1 Methylophaga sp. UBA5088
ATGATGCAGACACAGAATCATCAATTTCGATTGGGCTTTGCAGCATCAGAAAAAGATGCTGTTGCTCCATATTAGCGTGACTAAGTAATGCGCTGACTTGCTTGTCTGATTTTAATGAAGAAAAACATAAGCGTTTGTCACCGATCAAAATCAATCGTTTCTCTTGTTGTTTCTGTTCAGGCGCTGGCAGACTCTCAATCAGTGCACTCAGATTAGTTTGCCAATGTTGCGTCTGCCACTGTGCTTCAGCAGCACAAAAAATAGCCTGATAATCCGGATAGTCTGCATATTGCACTTGCCACAATACCGGGGAAGCAAGATGGTTAACCCACAGGCGTCGATAAAAAGTTTTTTGTAAATTGAGTAACTCATACTCGGTATCAATATGACGCTGTTTAGCCAGATGTTCAATAAAGCCAGACATCCACTCTACAAATTCCATATCCGCGTTTTCTTGGGTAAGAATGAGGGTGGAGTAGGCTTCATCGTGTTCCAGTTTTAATATCTGATAACGCTGAAGCGAGAGAAAAGTGTGACGGTGTTTTTCTGCAAGCTCGCTAAATTCAACCGTCACAGAGTCGCCAATGTGCAGTGTATAACTACGCTTTATCGTCACCCGGATAGCCGTTGAAGATATATTGACGGTATGGCCGCTGTATAGCACATCTGCAATCCGAAGTTTGATGGGCGTACTAAAATTCAGTCGTTGCTCTGCTCGGGCAAAATTCTCATCCAGCTTCAGTCGTTGAATTTTTGTTTGGTCATCTTCCTCTGGCTCCTCCGTGATAATGGCCTGTTCTAGTTGTCTGATCGTTTTCAGCACGGCTTCGTAGACTGCCACGGTGTAGCGGCCCTGAGTACGCTGCATGAGTTGTTTAACTAGGAGATAAGCTCTATCATCCAAATAATGTCGACGGCCACCAAACTCATAGGCCTGACATTCCCCGCTCACCTTGCCTCGTAAATCAATAATTCGCAGGCAATCTTTGTTAAGACGTTGTTTTTCTAATCCTTGCAAAAAGTCTTGGTTTTTTTGCTTAAGATCAGCATTTTCAGCCATGGTGGTATGAGCTACACGTGATATTCGGCAGGCGTTTTTGCCTGAATACTCAAGGCGTGAATTTTCGATTTCATCAGAGATTCAACCTGCTCAAAAACCAAACGATGACGTTTGATAAGTGTTAAGCCTGAGAAGGCGTCACTGACAATCAGCAAGTTGTAATGACCACCACCTGTATTGCCAGCATGACCAGCATGTTTATCGCTGTCATCTTCAATTTCAATCAGTTCAGGTGATAGGGCTTGCAGTGCAGTTTTGATATCGTCAATGGTGCTCATGGTAAGACTTTTTTAAAGGGTTTAACGGTGACGTTGGCGTAGACATCAGCATCCACATAAGGATCTTCTGCTGCCCATGATTGTGCTTGTTCGAGGCTATCAAACTCAGCAACAACCAGACTCCCACTGAATCCAGCTTCTCCCGGGGCTTCTGTGTCAACAGCAGGGTGAGGACCAGCCAAAACAAGACGGCCTTGGTTCTGTAGTACTTGAAGACGTTCCAAATGCGCAGGTCTGGCAGCAAGACGCTTGCTGAGACTGTCTGGATTATCTTCGCTGATAATGGCGTATAACATAATTCACAATCCCTATTTTTTTACTTCTACAGCATGTTTGGCCAAATAAATGGACTGTGCCACAACAAAGACGATGGTTAGTCCTAACATGCCAAATAATTTGAAGTTAACCCACGTAGCTTCATCATAGTTAAAGGCCACATACAGGTTAACGAGACCGGATAATATAAAAAAAGCGACCCAGGCCAGGTTGAGACGAGTCCAGACTTTGGCTGGTAATTGAATATGATCCGCCATCATTCGTTCCAGCAACGATTTATCGGTAAACAGATAAGCCCCTATAAAGACTAATGCGAATAACCAGTTTACTGCCGTGGGTTTCCACTTAATAAAGTACGGGTTATGTAACCAGAGCGTCAGCCCGCCTAACACTAGCACTAAGGCCAGGGTGATTAAATGCGCACGTTCGACCTTTCGATACAACAACCAAGTGATGCAAACCTGTAATAAACTGACCACAATCATGACGGCGGTCGCGACATAGATACCTTCTAGCTGATAGCTTATGCCATTAAACGTGTACTCTCCGCCGCCGAACTTATACGCTACAAAAAACAACACTATTGGCAGGAAATCGAAGAATAATTTCATTTCGTTTTTTCACTTCAAGCAGGATGTCTGCATTCTATCGTAAAATATCACCTATGACTCAGTTTGACTTACATACCCATTCCACCGCGTCTGATGGTTCGCTCACACCAGAAGCGTTGGTATCGCGCGCCAAACAACAAGGTGTTACCCATCTTGCGTTGACAGACCATGATGGTACAGAAGGCATCAGACAGGCGATGAAGGAGGCTCTGTCTCAGGATATTGTTCTGATTCCTGGTGTAGAAATCTCCGT
>NZ_DIAC01000134.1:7413-7904 GCF_002414625.1 Methylophaga sp. UBA5088
TCCTGGTGTAGAAATCTCCGTTAGCTGGCATGGTGCGACCGTGCATATTGTCGGTTTACAAATTGATATTGATAATGCGGCTTTGCAGGAAGGATTATCAGCTTTGCGAGATTATCGGCGTCAGCGAGCCATAGGTATTGCAAGCCGATTAGAGAAAGCCGGCATCCCTGGAGCCTATGATGGTGCGAGTCAATATGCATCTGAAACGATGATGGGACGTGTACATTTTGCTCGCTTTTTAGTTGAAAAAGGCTATGCAAAAGATATGAAGGATGTGTTTAAGCGCTTTTTGGTTCGTAACAAACCGGGGTATGTCAGTGGCAATTGGGCCAGCCTCGAAGAGACCGTTAACTGGATTAATGCTGCTGGTGGACAAGCAGTGATAGCGCATCCGGCACGGTATAAAATGACGGCGACAAAACGTCGGAAATTAGTCGCTGAATTTAAAGATCTGGGCGGGGCGGGTATTGAAGTTGCCTCAGGATCTCAGC
>NZ_DIAC01000134.1:8034-11650 GCF_002414625.1 Methylophaga sp. UBA5088
ATCTCAGCACCCGGAAGAGGTGAGAACAATGGCACGACTGGCAACAGAATTTGATTTGCTGGCTTCTGCAGGCTCCGACTTTCACAGCCCTGACAATAGCTATACTGAACTCGGTAAAATGACAGACTTGCCGCCAAACGTGACACCCATCTGGTCTACATGGGTGAATTAAGACCAATTTTTTATAAAGTGATTTCATATGAGCCAGTTTTTTCAAATACATCCAGAGAATCCTCAGGTCAGACTCATCAAACAGGCCTGCGAAATTATTCGTGGTGGTGGTTTGATTGTCTACCCCACTGACTCTGGTTATGCACTGGGATGCCAGATTGGCGATAACAATGCCATGGAACGACTGCGTCGGATTCGCCAACTGGATGTAGATCATAACTTTACTTTGGTGTGTCGGGATTTATCAGAACTCTCAACCTATGCAAAATTCAACAATGCGGTCTTTCGTCTTTTAAAGGCCTACACTCCCGGTCCTTACACCTTTATTTTACCGGCGACCAAGGAAGTACCTAGAAAATTACAGCATCCCAAACGAAAAACCATCGGTTTACGCATTCCGGAACATACGATTGCATTGGCACTGCTGGAAGAATTGAATGAGCCCTTAATGAGTTCAACGCTCATCTTGCCTGGTGATGATATGCCCATGACCGATGCCGATGACATTGTTGACGCCATTGGTAAGCAGGTGGATCTAATTATTGATGGCGGTGCCTGTGGTGCAGAACCCACCACCGTGGTTGAATTTGTTGATGACTTACCTGAAGTTACCCGACATGGCATGGGAGATACTGCGCCGTTCGAGAGTTAAGCGTATGTGGATAACGCTAATTCTGGTTTTCGCCTTTTTCATCTTGTGTTTATCTCAGTCACGCGCTGACTGGGGTGGCATGCATGTGAACTGGCTGGATGGTCTAACCCGTCTTCTTTGCAAAGTATTACATCGTCATCCTGGTCTGGTGTTGCCCTTGCCCTTGCCAGAACAAGGCCCAGCTATTGTGGCTGCTAATCATGTTTCCGGGCTTGATCCCTTATTGTTGATTGCGGCGAGTCGTCGACCATTACGGTTTCTGATCGCCTCAGAAGAATATCATCGGCCAGTCCTTCATTGGATTTTCAAAGCGGCCGGTTGTATTCCTGTTGACCGTAAGGGCAGAGCAGAACAAGCATTGCGAGCAGCAAGACGCGCTCTGGAACAGGGAGAGGTTATTGCCTTATTTCCTCATGGCAAAATTCATTTAGATAGCGATCCACCAAGACCAATAAAAGCAGGCGTTGTTCGCTTAGCCATATGGACAAAAACACCAATATATCCAGTGCGATTGGATGGGATTAGAGCGCAGGGACAGGTATTGCTCGCTCCCTTTGTTCCCAGTCATGTTCAGATCCGTGTTGGCAAACCGTTATCACCTTTACAGGAAATCGATGTGCTTAAAGCTCAATTAACAAGCTATATCGAAACGTTACAAAAACATCCGCATTAACTCTCTTGATTTTTATCGAGGTTTACCCCATTTCTGTATTAACTTACTTTTTTAGGGGAAATACCTCTTATGCAAATCGATAAATTAACCAGTAAATTTCATGAAGCACTCGCTGCGGCCCAAAGTATGGCTGTCGGGCAAGATCATCAGTTCATTGAACCTGTACATTTAATGTTGGCCTTGTTGCAACAACAAAATGGCAGTGTCAAACCGATTTTGGCCCAGAGTGGTGTCAATGTAGCCGCTTATCAAGCGGAGTTAGAACAGCAGTTATCACGACTGGCCCAAGTGGAAGGTGGCAATGGTGATATCCATGTTTCACAAGACTTAAGCCGGTTATTAAATCAAACCGATAAGCTGGCACAAAAACGTCAGGATCAGTACATTTCCAGTGAACTGTTTGTATTGGCATTGGCAGAAGATAAAAACCAATATGGCGATCTATTACGTCAGCATGGTGGTAACAAAACGGCGATTAATAACGCCATCGATAAGATTCGTGGAGGGGAGCGCGTGACTGATCCAAATGCAGAAGAACAACGGCAGGCCTTGGAGAAATACACCATTGATCTGACTGCAAGAGCAGAAGCAGGCAAATTAGATCCGGTGATTGGTCGTGATGATGAAATTCGTCGTACTGTTCAAGTCTTACAGCGCCGTACTAAAAATAACCCCGTTCTTATCGGTGAACCTGGTGTCGGTAAAACCGCGATTGTGGAAGGATTAGCACAACGTATCGTCAATGGTGAAGTGCCTGATGGTATGAAAAATAAACGGGTTTTAGCGCTGGATATGGGGTCTTTGATTGCCGGTGCTAAATTCCGTGGTGAGTTTGAAGAACGCCTGAAAGCTGTTTTGAATGATCTATCGAAACAAGAAGGTCAGATTATTCTGTTTATTGATGAAATCCATACCATGGTAGGGGCCGGTAAAGCGGAAGGCGCGATGGATGCCGGTAATATGCTCAAGCCCGCACTGGCGCGTGGTGAACTTCACTGCATCGGTGCCACCACCTTAAATGAATATCGTCAGTATGTGGAAAAAGATGCGGCTTTAGAGCGTCGCTTCCAAAAAGTGCTCGTTGGTGAGCCTACTGTCGAATCGACCATCGCCATCTTACGTGGGCTGACAGAACGCTATGAGGTCCATCATGGTGTCGATATTACGGATCCGGCGATTGTGGCTGCGGCGACCTTGTCCAACCGTTACATTACAGACAGAAAGTTACCAGATAAAGCGATTGACCTTATTGATGAAGCCGCCAGTCGCATTCGTATGGAAATCGATTCCAAGCCAGAGGTGTTAGATCGCCTGGAACGTCGTTTGATTCAATTAAAAATTGAACGCATGGCACTGAAAAAACAAAGTGATGATGCCTCCAAAAAACGTCTGGAAACGCTTGAGACCGAGATGAAAAAACTGGCCAGAGAATATACTGATCTGGAAGAAGTCTGGAAGTCTGAGAAAGCATCACTTCACGGTAGTCAGCACGTAAAAGAAGAGCTGGAAAAAGCGCGTCTTGAACTTGATGCAGCTAATCGTAATGCTGATTATGAAAAAATGGCGAAACTACAATACGGACGTATTCCTGAGTTGGAAAAACAGCTGAAACTGGCGACAGAAGCTGAGATGCAGGAGTTCACTCTGCTACGTAACAAAGTGGGTGAAGAGGAAATCGCTGAAGTTGTGTCCAAATGGACGGGCATTCCCATTTCTAAAATGCTGGAAGGTGAACGTGACAAACTGCTGAAAATGGACGACGCCTTACATGAAACCGTGATTGGTCAGGATGAAGCGGTTACCTCAGTGGCCAATGCGATTCGTCGTAGTCGAGCAGGCTTATCTGATCCGCAACGTCCCAATGGCTCGTTCCTGTTTTTAGGGCCTACAGGTGTGGGTAAAACAGAATTATGTAAATCACTAGCTAACTTCCTGTTTGATACACAGGACGCGATGATTCGAATTGATATGTCTGAGTTTATGGAAAAACATTCCGTCGCTCGTCTGGTCGGTGCGCCGCCTGGTTATGTTGGGTATGAGGAAGGTGGCTATTTGACGGAAGCGGTCAGACGTAAACCTTATTCTGTCATTTTGTTAGATGAGGTGGAAAAAGCCCATCC
>NZ_DIAC01000134.1:11736-12302 GCF_002414625.1 Methylophaga sp. UBA5088
GATGAGGTGGAAAAAGCCCATCCGGATGTCTTTAACATCCTGCTTCAGGTGTTGGACGATGGCCGTTTGACTGATGGACAGGGGCGTACAGTGGATTTCCGTAATACCGTTATTGTGATGACCTCTAATTTAGGCTCAAGCGTGATTCAGGAAATGGCCGGTGAAGAAAATTATGACGCCATGAAGGCGGCGGTCATGGAGATTGTGGCACAACATTTCCGTCCGGAGTTTATCAACCGGGTTGATGATGTGGTGGTATTCCATCCATTACAACAGGCGCAAATCCGTGCGATTGCTGAGATTCAGTTATCTCATCTGCGTGCAAGACTGGCCGAGCGTGAGATGAAGCTGATGTTATCTGATGAGGCATTGGATTTGATTGCTTCAGAAGGCTTTGACCCTGTCTATGGTGCAAGACCACTGAAACGTGTGATTCAACAGGAGATTGAAAACCCTCTGGCGCAGGACTTATTGTCAGGTAAGTTCTCAGCGGGTGATACCGTCAATATCGATGTTGAAGCCGATAAACTGGTTTTCAAAGAACTGAAGCTTCACTAAAACATGAG
>NZ_DIAC01000134.1:12348-13489 GCF_002414625.1 Methylophaga sp. UBA5088
TGAGAAAAAAAGAAGGGAGAAAACCGAGGTTTATCTCCCTTCACCAAGGGGCAACTTACCAGGCTTTATAAGGTAAAAATTTGCCATTCATTGTCACAACAACACGATCCCCCTTGGGGTCGTGTTCCCGCTCTACCGACATATTAAAATCAATGGCACTCATAATGCCATCGCCAAACTTTTCTTGAATGACTTCTTTCAGAGTGGGGCCATATACGCCAACAATTTCATAGAGGCGATAAATCAATGGATCTTTAGGCACGCTCTCATCCCAACTTTTGATCGGGTAAGCCTCAAGTGCTGTTTTGACTTCGGCTGGTAGTTCTAAAAGTTCACATAAGGCATGTGCTTTTTCGGCTGGCATGCTATTCATGCCCATGCAAGCTGAAGTGGTCCACACAGTGGACATACCGATGGTGTTGGCAATCGTTTCCCACTGAAGCTGTTTACTTTCTTTAGCCACCATGATGGCTTGAGTCATATCCAGTTTGTTCATCTTATTTCTCGCATTATTAAGTGATATCGACAGATTAACGAATGCAATATTAGTTAACGGTGACTTTATTAGCCGGCTCGATAACACGGCTACGAGTAGGTCCCGGTTTAAGGTGAGTGGCGTAAAGCACCATGCCGGTTAACAATAAACCGCCTACTAAATTACCTAAAATAACGGGGATTTCATTCCAGATTAACCAGTCAGCAATAGTAATAGGTACACCCATCATCATTCCCAGCGGGAATAAATACATATTGACGACAGCATGCTCAAATACCAGACCAAAGAAAATAAGAATCGGCATCCACATAGCGATGACCTTACCAATCACGTCTTTTGATAACATGGCACCGACCACACCAACAGACACCATCCAGTTGCATAAAATGCCTTTGACAAACACGGTAAACCAACCTGCTGCACCGTGTTCGGCAAAGCCAAGAGTTCTCGCTTCAGCCGCTCTAGCAATCGCTTGTCCGACTGCACCGGGCTCGGTTGTGAAGGCGAAGGTCCAGGCAATGCCAATCAACACCGCGGTTGTTAATGCCCCCAGTAAATTACCCAGAGCGACTAGCCCCCAGTTTTTAAGTAAACCATTGAATGTCGCACCTGGGCGTTTATCAAATAAAGCTAATGGCACAAGTG
>NZ_DIAC01000134.1:13560-14856 GCF_002414625.1 Methylophaga sp. UBA5088
TAATGGCACAAGTGCAAACACACCGGTCAATAAATCAAACCCTAATAAATTCAGAATACAAAACCCGACGGGGAAGATTAAAGCACCGACTATTGGAATACCGGTTTGTACAGCGGCCGTCACAGCCAGAGCGACGGCGATGGCTAAAATGGCACCAGCCATAAATGAACGAATCAACACATCTCGGGTGGCCATGAATAATTTTGACTCACCAGCATCCACCATTGTTTTTACAAACTCACCAGGGCTTATATAAGACATGGCATTTATTTCTCCACAGAACTAAAAAAGTAAGGTAGATTTAAATTGGCATTTATTATGCCAGTTTAATAATGCTTTATATATCAGTGTGATAGTGGTGTTTTTGTCTGGGGGAGTGCTGGTTTTTTGCACCATATTGAATATTTTGTCCCTGCATGGTGCAGGGCAGTAAGATTTAATCTGACTCGGGTAATAAATCTTGTTGGGGCTTGCCAATATAAAAGCCTTGAGCAAAGTCGACCCCGTATCTTTGTAGAATGTGGAGTATGGCTTCATTCTCGACATATTCGGCAATGGTCTGGCGACCAAGCCCTTTTGCTACATCAATTAATGCTTTAACAAAGAGCTGATCGTCTTTATTGATATCCAGATTTTGTATAAAAATACCATCGATTTTAATGATGTCTATGGGCAGTTCCCGCATGTAATTGAATGAAGCAAAACCAACGCCAAAGTCATCCAGTGAAAAACGGCATCCCAGCGCTTTGATGGCGGTCATCATTAATTTAGCTTGATACAGGTTTGAAACCGCCACCGTTTCGGTAACTTCAAAAATTAAGGCGGTAGGGTCCACATCAAAGCGTTTAATTAATTTTTTTAGATAGGGCAATAAAACGGGGGTATCCACCACGGCACCAGACAGATTGATAGCAAACTCTACTTTAGAACCTTGTTTTTGTAGTTCGCCTAATTTTTTTATGCTGTGATGTAAAACATAATGGTCGATGCTTTGAATGAGTCCGACTTCTTCAGCAATTTCGATAAATTTGCCGGGTAAAGTGATTTCTTGGGTGGCGGGATCACGCATTCTGACCAGGACTTCATAATGCTGAATGTTATTATTATTCAGATTGAGTATGGGCTGGAAATAGAGAACGAAGAGATGATTTTCCAAGGCTTCTTCGATTTTTTGTTTCCAATAAACCCGTTTTTGTAGCTGTTCACGACTTTGATCATCCAATGAAAAAACATGATAGCGACCTTTGCCGTTAGCTTTCGCTCGATACATGGCCAAATCTGCAAAGCCTATAAGTT
>NZ_DIAC01000134.1:14922-20502 GCF_002414625.1 Methylophaga sp. UBA5088
CTGCAAAGCCTATAAGTTCATTGGTCGTGGCATCTTGTAGGGGATAGTTGACGATACCAATACTGGCCGAGATGGTATGACGCACAGACGCATAATTCAGATGAATGGTTGATAGCTCAGCCAGTATCTTTTTCGACAGAGTGATGGCGCCAGCTTCATCACTTTCCGGCATGATAATCGCAAATTCATCACCACTTAGCCTGGCAACAAAATCAGTAAAACGTGTGATTCTATTGAGGGTTTTTGCGACAAGCTTTAAGGCTTCATCACCAGCTCGATGGCCACTGGTATCGTTGATATCTTTAAAGCGATCTAAATCCAGTAGCAAAAGCGTATTGTTATGTTGATAACGAATGGCTGTTTGCAATGACTTTTCGAATTCTTCAGTAAACTTTCTTCTATTACATAAATCCGTTAATGGATCATGTTCTGCCATCCAGACGATACGCTTTTCAGCTGCTCGGGTTTGTGTATTATCAAGACCCACAGAGAGAATCAGTGTTGTTTCATTATTTCTTTCTACACGTGAATGAAACCAAGAGATTTGTTTTAAATGTCCTGCTTTATCAACAAGTTCAGCCTCTTGCTGCGCAATTTGGATGTTACCAAGTAGCAGCTCTTTCAGAATATGATCGGTTTCGGACCAGTGACCAGGAGGGAAAAAACGTGCGACATCCGAACCTTCCACTTCGTCACGACTAAAACCGGTCAATTGCTCACCATATTGGTTGAATAACTGAATGATGTGTTGATCGTCTGAAGTCATCACAATCATTTGAGCGGTATCAACAAGTTGTGTGATGAAATCGCGTTCACTCTTCAAGGCTTGATGGGCTCTAAATACCGCTTTATTACGTTGACTAACCTTGCTTTCCAGTGCTTCAAGCATACTAGCTAAATCACACAGCGCTTGTTTCAGCTTCAAGATGGCCGGGTCTGACTGGACTTCATCGATTTTTTCACATTGCTCGCGGGCCTCAATGTATTTTTTGCTGGCAACCAGTGGGATGGAGAGAGTCAGTTGACCTATCTCATCGATGCCTGACTGCAGAGGGCGAATAATGTAGCGAGAAAACAATAGAGTGAGACATAAATAAGAGAGAACACTCAGTGCTCCTGCAATCCAGGTGATAGATGAAAATGTCGGAAAAAAATAACGTATTAAGAAGAAAGTACCAAGCGCTATGACAGCGGATAAAACACTGCTTACCATAATCCAGTTTTGAGTCATGGAGACTGAATTGGAGTGTCTGGTACTTCTCATGATGACAGCTCGTTCATGATACGCATCCTTTCAAGCTAGCTATCGGAGACCTTACGGCACATCCAGTCTAGTACACCTGTTGGCAGTAGTCTCTTACTATATGCAAAAAGATAAGTAGGAAAAGTGACGTAGTAACGTCTTTTAGGCTTTTTAGCTTCTAAGGCATGAATACATTTTTTTACAACAGCATCTGCAGGCAGCGTAAAAGGGGCGGCTGGGCCTTTTTTCTTGAGTCTGGCTTCCATCGCTTCATAAGTTTGGCGATGAGCGCTGTGAGTTTTATTAATATGCTGCATATACTTTGCGTAGGCGTTGTCGCGAAAACGACTGCTGATTGGGCCTGGCTCAATCAGACTGACATGGATGTCAGAGCCATGGAGTTCGATTCGTAAGGTATCAGCCAAACCTTCTATGGCGTATTTACTGGCGTTATAGGCGCCCCGGTAAGCTAAGGCGATTAATCCCAAGACCGAACTGTTATAAATAATGCGTCCATAGCCTTGTTGGCGCATATGAGCGATAGCCAGATTGGTTAGCTGTTGTGTACCAAATACATTCGTTTCAAACTGTTCTGTCAGTGCGGTGCGTGATAAGTCTTCAACGGCACCTGGTTGTCCAAAAGCAGCATTATTAAACAGCCCGTCCAGTTGATGAGAAAGATAGTTTAATGCTTGTTGAAAACCTGCGCTCACACTGTTTTCATCCGCTAAATCCATAATGATGGTATGGATACCTTGCTCCTCAAGCGCTGCTTTGTCGCTGTCCTGACGTACCGTGGCCACGACTTTATAGCCACGCTGATGTAATGTGATGGCGGCACATAAACCAATGCCGCTGGAGCAGCCTGTGATGAGACATGTTTTCATTTGATTACTTCATCTTTACGAAATGATTTATCACTTTATCGGATGTTAGGGTAAATGTTTAAGTCTGTTGTCCGATATGCTATATATTCTTTTAACACTTAACCCTGAGACACTATGCAGACGCAAGAAATAACGGATATTGATTACCAGCGCTTTAAGCGTTTCTTAGAAGATGCCTGCGGTATTCTTCTCGGGGATGGCAAACAATATCTCATTGTCAGCAGACTGACGCGTCTGTTGCGCGATGAAAAGATGACAAGCTTGTCAGAGTTGATTAGTGCGGTTGAGCGAGGTCAGCCCCATCATCTGCGTGATGCGGTTATTGATGCCATGACAACCAATGAGACGTCTTGGTTTCGAGATGTTCAGCCTTTTGAGACCCTTGGTCAGGTGATTTTCCCCGAATTAGAGAAGGTGCGAGGAACGTCGCTTAGAATATGGTCGGCCGCATGCTCATCTGGGCAGGAACCCTATACCATCAGCATGATGTTAAGTGAATACTGCCGAAAAGTATCGTCAAGTAGACTGGCCACAAGTCAAATCATCGCCACAGATATTTCCAGTTCGATGTTAGTGCAGGCAAAAAAAGCAGAATATGAGGATGTGGCCGTTGGTCGCGGCTTATCTGATCAACGGCGCCAACAGTTTTTCACCAAACAGGGAGAGCGCTGGCGTGTTATTGATGAAGTCAAGCAGCGAGTGAGTTTTAGACCTCAGAACCTGTTGCAAAGCTTTGGCACCTTAGGCAAGTTCGACATTATTTTTTGTCGAAATGTACTGATTTACTTCTCGGCCGATCGCAAAAAAGACATTCTGCAGCGAATGGCGCAATCACTCAACAAAGGTGGCTATCTCTTCCTTGGGGCGTCAGAAACAATTAGTGGTTACACCGATGCCTTTGATCTCGTTCGTACGCCACATAGCACCGTTTATCGTAAAAAAGATTAGTTTGGATCGTGCTCGATTTTTTTGACTGGTGTGTCTTCAGTATTTGTTGTTGATTCGCCCATACTGCTTTCTGGTGTTTTTGTCAGGCCCAGCCAACGGCCAACCTTACTGAATATAGCTTTAAGCAAGCGCCATAGTCTTGGCAGTAACCAAATCATCAAAGCAACAAACACAACAAGCATTATCAGAAATAGTACTGGATGGTGAAGCGCCGTCCATAAACCTGCAATCACTAATAAATCTTCGCTGATAGAGGCGCCCCAATTCGTCACAGGTTCGGGAGAGGTATTAATCAATAAACGACCACCTGCCTTGGTGGCATGACTGCCAGCCGCTAAGCTGCCTCCTAATAACGCGGCGCTTAATTCAGCAGCTGCACTGACATCACCTACGGCGCCTGCGGCTAGCATCGCCCCAGCAGGAATTCGGATAAAGGTATGCATCGTATCCCAGCCGGAATCGACACCTGGAATTTTGTCAGCAAAGAATTCTACGCAGTACATAAAGCCAGCGGCGGCCATCACCATCGGATCAGTTAGAATCTGAAGTTCATCAGGTAAGACAATATTTCCGGTGATTCCCATGTAACCAAGCATAAAAATAGTGGCGTAGAGATTGATCCCGCTTGCCCATGCAGCACCCATACTGAGTGCAATAATGTTGACTGCTTCCATTGATGGCTCTCCATTTTGTTATAGTGATGACTTACTTAGCCACAGGGATTTGAGTCGATGATAACCCGAACTGAATTTCTCGCCTACATCAATACACTTTTAGAGCCTGAGCGTTTTAATGATTATTGCCCGAATGGTCTCCAGGTTGAAGGTCGTGAGGATATCTCAACGCTGGTGACCGGTGTTACGGCTTCAGAAGCTTTGTTGGAGGAAGCAATAGATCGAAATGCCGATGCTGTCATCGTCCATCATGGCTATTTCTGGCGTGGAGAAGATGCCCGAATAATCGGTATGAAGCAGCGCAGATTAAAATTATTGCTGGAAAATGAAGTTAATTTAATCGCCTATCATTTGCCTTTGGATGCTCATCCAAACTTAGGTAACAATGCCCAGCTTGCTGCATTGTTAGGCATCGAAGTTGATGGGCGAATTTCAGGTATGGGAGATCCAGCAATAGGTTTATGTGGGAGTCTACCCGAGCCTGTATCTCTAGCTGCGTTCACGAGTCATGTTCGACAACAACTCAAACGAGATCCGCTGGTAATACAAGGGCATGATCGCCAAATTAATACGGTTGGTTGGTGTACTGGTGCCGCTCAGGGGTATTTAGCGCAGGCGGCTGAACTGGGGTTAGATCTTTATATCAGTGGTGAAATCTCTGAGCCAACTGTGCATATAGCACGTGAATTAGGTATTAACTACATGGCGGCGGGGCATCATGCCACGGAGCGCTATGGGGTGAAAGCATTGGGTGAACGGCTGGCGGAACAGTTTGGAATCACTCATCATTTTATTGATATCGATAATCCGGTTTAGGTTCTTATGTTTAATTCCATTCTAAATTTTTATGAAAAACAGCGCCTTCGCATTGAACGTTTTTTTGAAATAACCTTGTGGCAAGACATTGCTGAAGATGCTTCGCCATTATGGCGTTTGTGGGTCAATGCCATTCGTGTCACATATATCATGATTCGTGAACTGGCGACCGGTGAGTTGAATTTACGTGCCATGAGTCTGGTGTTTACCACCATTCTTTCTTTGGTCCCCTTAATTGCTGTTGCGTTTTCTGTTTTGAAAGCGTTTGGTGTTCACAACCAAATGGAACCGATGTTATTGAGTTTGTTGGAGCCGCTGGGCGAACGTGGTCCCGAAATAACGGAAAATATTATTGGTTTTGTGCAGAACGTCAAAGTCGGCGTTTTAGGATCAATTGGTGTGGCGATGTTGTTCTACACCATTATTGCGCTGGTCCAGAAAATTGAGAATGCGTTCAATTTTGTCTGGCGTGTAAAGCGATCGCGATCATTCGCCCGGCGTTTTACGGATTATCTGAGCGTGGTGATGATTGGCCCGGTGTTGATTTTTTCAGCATTGGGACTGGTGGCAACCGTTGTAAACCATGAGTTTGTTCAACAATTAAGCAGTATCGAGCCTTTTGGCACATTGCTGGTGATAGGCACAAAGCTATTGCCTTACCTGATGATTATCACGGCATTTACGTTCTTATACACCTTTATACCGAACACAAAAGTGAAATTCAGTCCGGCATTGATTGGTGCTTCAGTGGCGGGTGCTTTATGGATTGGGGTCGGCACCGTATTTGCCAAATTTGTGGCTTCTTCATCCAACTACACGGCGATTTATTCCAGCTTTGCTATTTTGTTTTTCTTTATGATCTGGTTATATCTCGCGTGGTTCATCCTATTAACAGGATCTCAGGTAGCCTTTTATCTTCAGCATCCTAAGTTGGTTAAACTAGCAGGTAAACCGTTGATATTAAGTCCTCGACTACGGGAACGAGAAGGACTTTGGCTGATGACAGTGATTG
>NZ_DIAC01000134.1:20651-26663 GCF_002414625.1 Methylophaga sp. UBA5088
AAACCGGACTGACGAATAATGCTGTTCAGGATTTACTCACCAGTCTTGAAAAAGGCGGGTTTCTTATTGAAATTGCTGGTGATGAAACACGTTATGTGCCCTCGCGTGATGTGGCAACAATCAAGGTAGCAGCATTATTGAACTGTTTACGCACTGCCGAAGAGAACAGTGCCTATCATGTCAAAGGTATGATGGATAAAGATGTGAACAAATTACTTAAAGACATTGGTGATGCTCAAGCCGAGGTCTTAGGCGATTTAACATTGCGTGAACTTGCGATGAGGAAAGATGGCGAATGAGCAATGTTTCATCCATAAAAAACAAACAAATTGTTGTCGCCGTTACAGGAAGTATTGCTGCATATAAAGCCGCAGATTTAATTCGTCGATTGAAAGAGTTTGGTGCTGAAGTGCGTGTCGTCATGACACATGGCGCGGCCGAATTTATTACACCACTGACATTGCAGACATTGAGTGGGCATCCTGTAGCGATGACCTTGTTGGACGCTGATGAAGAGTCCGCAATGGGACATATTGCCTTAGCTCGTTGGGCAGATTGGATAGTGATTGCCCCGGCAACCGCTGACTGCCTGTCGAGGCTGGTTGCCGGTCGTGCTGACGACTTACTGAGTGCTGTTTGCCTGGCAACTGAAGCGCCAATTGCTGTCGCCCCGGCCATGAATAATAAAATGTGGTCCAACACTGCCACACAGAGCAATCTCAGCTTGCTGCGGCATCGCGGCATTCATGTGATTGGTCCTGCTAGTGGCGACCAGGCTTGCGGCGAACAGGGAGAAGGTAGATTGCTCGAGCCTTTGGCTATTATTGAGGAATTAAGTCGGTTGATGGTGCCAGGCCAGTTAATAGACAAACACGTCATGATTACAGCTGGCCCGACCTACGAACCGATAGATCCTGTTAGATTTATTGGTAACAGAAGTTCGGGGAAAATGGGCTTTGCTTTAGCTCAGGCGGCGAGAGAATCAGGTGCAAACGTGACGCTGATTAGCGGCCCGGTCAGTCTGACAACGCCCACAGGCGTGAAACGGATTGATGTGGAAACGACGGAACAAATGGCAAATGCAGTTGATGCCAGCTTGGAATCATGTGATATTTTCATTAGCTGTGCCGCAGTGGCTGATTACCGACCTAAACTGTTTGAGCAAGAAAAAATCAAAAAAACAGAAAAACAGCCGTTACAAATAGAACTCCAGCCAACAAAAGATATTGTGTCGGCTGTAACGACAAGCCACAATAGGCCATCATTTGTTGTTGGCTTTGCTGCAGAAACACAAAACCTGGTGGAATATGCACAGTCGAAATTAGAACGTAAAAAGCTCGATATGATCGCAGCGAATTGGGTTGGACAAAAACAGGGGTTTGCTGTCGATGACAATGCTTTGCATGTGATATGGAATGATGGTGAACAAACATTGCCACTGATGCCTAAAACTCAGTTGGCGCGAGAACTGATGACATTAATAATAAAAAGATTCTATGCAAAAAATTCAATTAAAAATTCTTGACCCTCGCCTTGGCGACACGATTGCACTGCCCGACTATGCAACATCAGGTTCGGCCGGTTTAGATCTGCGTGCCTGTCTTGATGAGTCTGTCACTCTTGCTCCAGGCGAAACAGTGTTAATTCCCACAGGCCTGGCTATTCATATTGATGATGCCAGTCTGGCGGCTGTGTTATTGCCACGTTCCGGGCTAGGTCATAAACACGGTATTGTTTTAGGCAATCTGGTTGGACTGATTGATAGTGACTATCAAGGGCAAGTGTTTGTTTCCTGCTGGAATCGCGGTAGCGATAGTTTTGAGATCAGTGTAGGTGAACGGATTGCACAAATGGTATTTGTGCCTGTCGTGCAGGTAGGATTTGAGCAAGTTGATGAATTCAGTTCATCGGAGCGCGGAACGGGTGGGTTTGGCCATACCGGTCGTCAGTAAAAGTAAGCAAAGGGGATGGGCATGGCGATGAAGGATAAGCTCGCGATAGCGCTGGGAAGCAAGCTCGTTAGTAGTATGTTGTTATTGTCCGTGCTCGTATTGCTATGCATTGCCGTCCTGTTCGCTGATAAAAAGGCTAACACAGCACAAGAAAGTACTGAGCGCCAACATAACCAACAGATTATCGATGCGGTTGTTGCGAGTTATCAGCAACAAATTACAGCTTGGCAGCAACAAACGCTGAGGCTGGCTGAGTTAGACGAAACCAAGCAATTGGCAAAAACTAAGAATATCTTCGAAATTGACGACTGGAAGACAGTGGCGAACACTTTTTTTCCAACAGCCAAGGCCGTCTGTTTAATCACACAAGAGTATGAGTCGCCTACACGTGAAGCTTGCCTGCCCATTACCTATGCTTCGTTAAAAAGCTTGCGACAACTGAACACACAAGCGCAGGCTGATGTCGCTATGATCATGCAGGATGGCCAGGCAGATCATATTTTACTGGCGGCGAAAGTACCTCTTGATGATGAGCAACAGTATGCGGCGGTGGCTGTTGCGCTTGAGCCTGTCGATATCCAAATGATTAATCCAGGACTGCTTCCTGATGCGTATGTTGAAATTACTCAGGGCGATATGTCACTGGGCATTTTGACAACGCTCGGCAACAGTCAATACAAACATGCCGATCCTGTTGTGAGTCAGCCAATATCCAATTCATACTGGCAAGTGAAACTCTGGGCCGCACCGCTTGCAACTAGTGTATCGCTATGGATGATATTTCTACCCGTGATGCTATTAATTGCACTGATATGGTGGGTGCGAGAATGGTGGCAGAAAAAATTATTACGATCAGATGCCGATACGCTGGAAGAGCAGCTTCATGATCTACAAGACGTCAAACTCAAACCAAAATACCCACTGATTTTCCAGGAGTTTTATGGCGTTCGAGAGTTTATTCAACAATTGGCGATTCCAGAAAAGAAACGTCCCGTCCCCGTGGATGAACCAAACAGCGTTTTTGTCATAGATGATGAGGCAACAGAAGCAGACTTAAGTGCTGAAACAGAGACGTCGTTAATTACTGATAATGAGCCTAGCAATCATGACGTTATTGATTATGACCAACCATACGAGAACAAAGATGCTGAGATGACATCCCCTCAGCAAATAGATGATGAGATGGTGACTGATGAATTCAAATCTAATCGTCTTGATGAAACCGTTGACAACCGTTCTGATGTTCTTGAGCTCGAATTAAATGATGAAGAAGAAAAGACGGACAAGAGTGATTCTTCTATCTTCATTGAACCCGACTCTTTAGACGAAAAAGAAACGTCACCTGAGCCAACTATTAATTTTGAATTAGAAGTCGATGAGGGCCCCGAGGAAGCAAAAGAAAGCTTCCATGAAGATACTCAGCAAAGTCAGTTAACACCAGAAAAGAAACTGGAGTTGAATCCACCGTCAGCACAGAATATGCCTGATGAAGGCATATTCAGAGCGTATGACATTAGAGGTATTGTGGGTGAGCAGTTAACTGTTCCCGTGATGACATTGATTGGTCGCGCTGTGGGCAGTCAAATGTTGGCGCAAGGCGTGTCCGAGTTAGTTGTTGGTCATGATGGACGTTTAAGCAGTCAACCTTTAGCTAAAGCATTCATGCGCGGTGTTACCAATACAGGTTGTCATGTGGTTGATCTTGGGCAGGTGCCCACACCTGTGGTCTATTTCGCATGTGAGCATTTAAATACGCATTCTGGCGCGATGATCACAGGCAGTCACAATCCTGCTAATTACAATGGAATAAAACTAGTTATCGCCGGAAAAACGCTTGAAGGTGATGAAGTTCACGCCTTATACCGCCGTATTAAAACGGGTGCATTTGAAATAGGACGAGGCAACATCAGTGCAACGGATGTGACAGATGCCTATATTCAAAGAATAAAAACTGAGGTAAAACCTGAGCGCAAAATTAAAGTGGTAGTGGACTGTGGCAATGGTGTTGCAGGTAAAGTATTACCTAAAGTGCTCAAAGAAATAGGCTGCCATGTCATTGAGTTATACTGTGAAGTTGATGGCCGGTTCCCTAATCATCACCCTAATCCAGGCGAACCAGAAAACTTAAAATCACTCATCTCTGAAGTGAAATCTACAGGAGCAGAGCTGGGTATTGCCGTGGATGGAGATGGTGATCGCCTTGGTGTGGTCGATACGCAAGGCAATATAATCTGGCCGGATCAACTTATGATCTTGTTTTCAAGGGATGTTCTGGAAAAGTCGCCAGGGGCTACGATACTCTATGATGTAAAAAGTACGAGTTTGCTTGAGGGCGTGATACGCTTTGCGGGTGGTGAGCCAATGATGGTGCCATCTGGACATTCTATTATCAAAAATAAAATGCGACAGTATAATGCCGCGCTGGCTGCTGAAATGAGCGGACATTTCTTCTTTAATGACCGCTGGTATGGATTTGATGATGCGACATATGCCGCAGCAAGGTTAATCGAGTTATTAGCCGCCGATCCGATGTCACGAACACCTACCCAGTTGTTCTCTGAAATTAGTCAACGTGTATCAACACCTGAAATTATGGTGAACATGCCTTACCCAGAAGCCAAACGGTTTATGACGACGCTCATAAGCAATTTCAATGCAGATGGTGGTGACGTTTCGACGGTTGATGGTATTCGTGTGGATTATGCTGATGGCTGGGGATTAGTGCGTATTTCAAATACATTGCCTGCGTTGACATTACGTTTTGAAGCCACAAATGATGTTGAGTTAGAAAGAATCAAACAGTTGTTTGTGGAGCAAATGCAGCAAGTGAAACCCACTCTGACATTAAAACTATAATTTAATTAAGACTAATAAGAATGAGTTTAAACACACAACGTGCTACCCATATCGCTCAGGTATTAACTGAAGCTTTGCCTTACATTCAGCGGTTTTCTGGCAAAACACTGGTCATCAAATATGGTGGTAATGCCATGGTCGATGAAGCCCTAAAAAACAATTTTGCCAGAGATGTGGTGTTACTCAAAGCAGTAGGGATTAATCCGGTCATTGTTCATGGTGGAGGCCCGCAAATCGGTGAGTTACTACAGCGGGTTGGTAAGCAAAGTGAATTTGTGAATGGTATGCGCGTTACTGACCGTGAAACCATGGATATCGTAGAAATGGTGTTGGGCGGTCAAGTTAACAAAAGTATAGTTAACTTAATCAATAATCACGGTGGCAGAGCTGTGGGCTTAACAGGTAAGGATGGCAGTTTAATTTTTGCGGAGAAACTGCAGATAACCGGGTCGCCTGATATCAAACCATCAGAATTAATCGACTTAGGTCATGTCGGTAAAGTCGCGAGCATTGATACCAGCGTGATTGATATGCTGATACACAGTGATTTCATTCCCGTCATCGCGCCAGTTGGTGTTGGTAAAGATGGTGAGTCATACAACATCAATGCTGATTTGGTGGCAGGAAAGATTGCAGAAGTCCTTCAAGCTGAGAAGTTAATTCTACTCACTAACACTGCCGGACTATTAGATGCTGATGGTGAATTATTAACTGGATTAAATGCTAAGCAAGTCAATGAGTTAATTGACGAAGGGGTCATATATGGTGGTATGCTCCCCAAAATAGGCTGTGCACTAGACGCTGTTCAGTCGGGTGTGACGACTGCACATATCATTGATGGGCGTGTTCAGCATGCTGTTTTACTAGAAATGTTTACTGATGAAGGGGTAGGGACTTTGATTCGTGGAGGTGGTCGATGAGCGAGGCTGTGCAAACGAGTAGAGCTGAAACAAAACGTTCACGACGTCAGGATATTCTGGAAGCGCTTGCATCAGAACTAGAACAGCGTCCCGGAGAACGTATCACAACCGCTAAGCTCGCAGCGAGTTTAGGCGTGTCTGAAGCGGCTCTTTATAGACATTTTCCAAGTAAAGCCAGGATGTTTGAAGGTTTAATTGGTTTCGCTGAAGACACGGTGTTTGGCTTGATTCAACGTATTTTGCAAGACGAACAAATTGCGTTGCACCGTATTGAGAAAATCATG
>NZ_DIAC01000134.1:26787-29287 GCF_002414625.1 Methylophaga sp. UBA5088
CTTCTGCTTGGGTTTTCAACCAAAAATCCTGGGATCACCAGTGTATTAATGGGCGCAGCTTTAACGGGTGAAACAGAACGATTAAGACAGCGAGTGAGTCAATTTTTTGACCGTTTAGAAACGCAGTTTAGGCAGATCCTTAGAGAACGCGAATTGACGTTGACTCAGGCCGGAGGAAGGCCTGTAAATGAAACGGCTAATTTACTACTTGCTGTGGTGGAAGGTCAGATGCAGCAATATGTGAGAAGTAGTTACCGGCAATCACCGCTTATTGGTTGGGATCAAAAATGGCAGTTATTGGCAAAAATGCTTGAGGTTTATGCATGATAAATGTGTGTCTGGTTGGTTCTGATATAAAGAAAGAACTCGCTCTGTTGCAGAGCCAGCATAACATTACGACCAATGCATTATATGACTCTTCCTTTGAAATACTTCTGGAAGCGATCGCAAAATCTAAGCCTGATGTGCTAGTCATTTCAGACCGGACTGACGAACTTTCAGCTGATGAGCTCTGCTTCTATGTTAATTTGCGTTCACCGCATACAAAAACGATTATTATCACCGATAAACCTGCAACTTACGAACAATTAAAGCTGTCTGCTTTTACATGTCGAGGATTTGTAGCTTACGAACAACGGCATGCTATTGTTAGAGCTGTGCGTGTTGTGCATGATGGGGAAGCCTGGATTCCTAGAAAGTTAGTGACGGATGTACTTGATCACCTAGCTAAAGAAGAAAAACGGCAAAATCTCATCAAGAGCTGATAGCTCATTCCTCCCTTAGTTGAAATTAATGGTACTGATATTGCTTTCAAAAGCAGGAATTCGCCATCAAGAATTTGAAAAAATGTGAACAGTTTCACATTTAACGGCGGGTGTAGTACCAAAGTACAGTAGATCAAATAAGGCTCTCGGGGCAATATTACGGCATGATGAATAAGTTACGCGTGCTGGCTATTCCAGTACAGCGATCAGGGGAATAAATATGGCTACAGAAATTGGTGTTGTAAAAGCGCTCATTGGCGCTGTAACAGCCACCTCCACGGATGGTTCTGTAAGAACACTACAAGTGGGTGATGTGGTCTATGCCAATGATTTGATTTCAACAGGGGCAGAAGGTGCCATTGAAATCGAGTTTGCAGACGGCAGTGTTATGGATCTGGGCCGAAGCTCCCAAGCATTGCTGGATAGTGAAGTATTTGATCCAGTCAATACTGATGTTGCTGATAATGAAGAGTCTGTCAGTGACGATGTTGATGCTATCCAACAGGCTATTTTAGAAGGGCAAGATCCTACACAAGCTGCTGAAGAAACTGCTGCTGGCGCGGGTAATGCGGCGGGAAATGAAGGCCATGATGCGGTCTTTGTCGACTATTTAGAGCCGGAAAGAATACCCGAGGCAGGATTTGATACCGTTGGCGTCAGCAATACTTATGACTTTCCTGAGGCAGATCTGCTGTTTATTGATGATAATGATCCTGAACAGTCTGATGTACCGCCAATTGAGCCGCCACCGCCTCCTCCGCCACCAGGTGATATTGTTATCCAGGCGCCATCCAGTTTGGTTTCTGAAGGCGGACTAGTGAACGGAATATCAGGTGGTTCGGCAACATCGACACAAACGATTAGCTTGGAACTCGGTGGAAATGATTTAAGCTCTATTTCCTTGTCCACCACAGGTGATACCACTGATTTATTAACACTTGATGGTTCAGCGATAGACACCGTTTGGGATAGTTCTACAGGGACATTGATAGGTTACATCAGTGGAACAGATTCTAGTGACTCAGCTAACCAGGTTTTTACAGTATCACTCAGTAATATTTCAAATTCGCAAGCATCCTACACCGTTGAGCTTCTCCAACCGTTACGTGATGTCGATGGTGTTGTTGAAAACATAAATGTAAACGTTAACGTAACTGATGACCTCGGTGGCACATCGTCAGCTAGTTTCAACGTTACAGTGCAAGATGATGCGCCTGTCGCAAATCCGGAACAACGTGCAACAACGCTAGGACAATCAGTTGATACAAATCTACTATTGATCCTTGACACGTCTAACAGCATGAATGGATCTGCTGAGTTTCAGGGCATGACGAAACTGGAAGTAATGATTAAATCCAGCTTGAACTTAATCGAGCAGTACGAAGCCCTTGGTGATGTCATGGTGAACTTAGTGACATTTAACAATAATGCTGAGAATCCAACCAGCCTCTGGGTTGACACTGCCACAGCAAAAGACATCATCAACTCACTTTCTGCAACTGGTGAAACAAATTATGATGATGCTATTCGAGAGGCGATAGATGCCTTTAATGATACAGGCAAATTAGACGGTGCACAGAATATTGCTTACTTCATGTCTGATGGCGCACCAAATGAAAGTAATCAAACCGATGCTGATGGCAATTTTATTGGTGTGGGCATTGATAGCAGTGAGCAACAGGCCTGGGAACAGTTTTTAATTGATAATGGCATCACTTCATACGCCCTAGGTATGG
>NZ_DIAC01000134.1:29305-32419 GCF_002414625.1 Methylophaga sp. UBA5088
TGGGGGCAGATGCTGTATCTGAGGAATTAGCGCCGATAGCTTATGACGGTGTCAATAGTTCAGAAATCCCGGTCATTACAGTGACGGATTTTTCTCAGCTTAGTGACACTTTAACAAGTACTGTCACAGGCAATAGTGTCTCTGGCGATCTACTCGACGGCGGACTCCCATCAAGTGCAGGAGCCGATGGCGGTTGGATTAGTCAGATTACGATCGATGGTGTTGACTATACTTACAATCAATTCACGAATACAGCCTCTGTCGGTAGCGCTGTCGCCAGTTTTGATGTGACAACACACGTATGGACGATTACAACCGCTAATGGAAGTGTTTTAACGGTTGATATGGATAATGGTGAATACACCTATACAGTAGGGGATTCTGCAAGTGGTACCTTCACTGAAGAAATAACCTACGCGGTCACTGATGGCGATGGTGATAGTGCTAGTAACTCATTTACTATCGATGTCGATGTGGATTTATCTACGTTAGTCGTCAGTGATGACGTCGTTATTACTAATCAAAGCTCCGTTGATATACCTGATTGGGCTTTATTTGCTAATGATAGTGGTGCTGATGGTGAAACATACTCCCTAAATGGAGTTAGTGCTCCATCGGACTCCGATAGTGCTTCAGTCAATGGTAATAGTGTGACCTTCAATGATGCCAATAGTAATGGCGGCAGTTTCAGCTATCAGAATCAGGCAGGCAGTCAACAAGATTCTGCCAATGTCTCTGTTACACAGGTGAATGGAAGTCTGTTGGAAGGCACATTCCGAGATGAAATTCTAATTGGTAGCAACGACGTTGATTTTATCTATGGCGGCGCTGGTAATGATGTTCTGATAGGCGGTACAGGCGGTACATATAATTCAGGTGAAAGAGAAGTCATTGCCAGGGTAAGTCCAGGACAAACTGGTACGGGCAATGATAATCAGTTTTCTTTCACTTTGACTGCATTAGCCGCTGCTGCATTATATGTCACGGAGGTACGTATCTCCTTAGCCGAATATAATGCCTTTTTTGATCAGGTAGGAACCGATAGCTATACCTTCACCCTCGGTGATGGTTCAACTATATCAAGTGATGACATTCAGATGGTTACAGGTGGCGATACTGATGAGCTAGTCATCACGTTTGAACCTGGTACTTTCACGAATGGAGAGACTCTCACCTTCGGTATTGATACTGATGGCCGGGGGATGACGAGAGGTGAAGATTTTGGATCACGAGAAGTGCCTTTTAAGGTCTCTTTCAGTGATGGAACCAGTCTCGATGGGTCTTATGAGTCGGACTCTGTAAATGGTGGAAGCACAGCAACAGTCAATGACTCACCAATAGTGACGGAAACCCTTGATGGTGGTTCAGGAGACGATATTCTTGTCGGCGGTGATGGTGAGCATATTCTACTTGGTGGTGAAGGGGATGATACCCTTGTCGGCGGTGGCGGCAATGATATCCTTACTGGTGGTGAAGGAGCTGACTTGTTTATCTGGAACTCAGGTGATCAAGGCTCAGCTGCCAGCCCTGCTGCTGATATCGTCACTGATTTTAATGACAGTGAAGGGGATGTATTGGATCTTTCTGATATTCTGCAGGGAGAAGAAAGTAATGATATTACCGACTATATCTCAGTCGCTGAACAAGGTAACGACGTTGTACTTTCGTTAACCCCAGAAGGCGATGGTGGTGATATGACACAAACAATCACCTTGCAAAATACCAGTATTGATCAACTGGTTGGTAGTGATGCATCTGGTATGTCAAATGCAGATATTATCAACTCTTTGATTACTAGTGGTCAGATACAAGTAGATCAAAGTTAATTCAGTATATGAGAAAAGTAAAAAAGCCGACGTTAGTCGGCTTTTTTACTGGGTTATTTTATATGTTTCTACCAGCAACCAGCTGGACCAGTGGCACCTGTCTGAGTTATTGTCAGGGGGGTGCAGTTGATATCATTTGCTTGGCTCCCTTGGGCTGTTGCCACTAATTGATAGCTTGTCGCCGTAGGATTCGCTGCTACAACGATATTGTAATAGGCTGTTCCAGTCTTAGGTGACTGAGCAAAAGGTAATGCACCCAGTGTGCCTACGTAAGTAAAGTTTTCTGTGTAATACCTTTCCATATAACTTGCCAGTTCCATTAAATCAGCCTGAGCATTAGCTCGTCGAGTTTGTCTGACTTGCTCTTGGTAAGACGGATAAGCAATGGCAGCAAGGATGCCTAGAATGACAACCACAATCATCAACTCGATGAGTGTAAATCCATTTTCTGTATATTTTATGTTATTCATTTAATAACCATATTTCAGTGATATAGGGGGGCTCGCCATCAGCACCACGACTCGTGTTAAAGCCTATAGCTGTGTCTTCATTCACAATGGGGCCTTTTTCCCCTTGTGGCGCAAGACCATGCACAACCGTATTATGGTCGATAAGATACTCTTGATTAGAAATCACTAATCTATCTGAGGATAGCGATGAGTCCGTTACTGTTCCACTCTGACTAAAAGTCTGTGCAAGTACTGACATTGGTATTAATAACACAGAGAGGATGGTTAAATAATTTTTTTTAAACATACATATGTCCTTAATCAGTCAGTTGAATCCAAGATCGTCTTCCTATCGCATCCTCACTTGAAGACTCTTCTTCTAAAATAAGCTCACCTGTCTCGGCATCACTCATAAATTTCACTTCAGTGGAGCCAGAACCAGGAACACGTCTGCTGATTTTAGGTGGAGAAATGATACTGTCATAGCCTTTACCTGCGACAACTGGCACCTCGGTATCTGGCTCACCGTCACCATCAGTATCTACATAGAGATCATTTGCATCAATCACACCATCGCCATTGATATCCAGCGGCTGATAGTTCAGAGGTAGTCCCGTGTAATAATCTAATTCCATTAACCAACTACTACCACCAAAATCACATGCATCTTCTGATGGAACAAGTGACGTAAAGATCACTTTTTCATCTCGGATAATGCCTTCAGAAACTTGTCTTTCACCACTATTTTCACCTGATGATGCACTGACTAAGTCAACATACCAGCCTCGGTCATCAGTGTTAGCTGTACCCCAGTTAATGATTTTATCTGATTCTGAGGC
>NZ_DIAC01000134.1:32556-40032 GCF_002414625.1 Methylophaga sp. UBA5088
ATTTTATCTGATTCTGAGGCCGATATTGTCCGATAATTCGTGCCTAGAATCGTAAATTCAGCCATTGCCCGTTTATTGAGTTGAGCCCGAGAAAATGCATAACGTGTATAGGAGGATGTATCAGCATCATATACTCTCGGATCCCAAATAGCGTAAAAACTTTGTGTAACTTGATCAACCGGAGTATTGTCGCCAACTTCAAAATATTTACCGGTACCAAATAAAAGTAAATAGCCATTTTTTTCGTTATGAAGCTCTACTTTAACTGGTGTTGTAATTGGTTGAATGTTGTCTTTGTTACAGCTTGTCCCGAAACACGCCGAGTATAACGGCAGTGGCTTATTAGTATCCGCATCTCTGTATGTAAAGTCCCAGTCATTCTTATTATTGCTACCAATTTCAATGCTCCAAACATTACCAAACATATCGCCGGCATAAATCAGATCGGTGGTGCCATCTTGGTTTGTGTCGATAGCTGTCGGCGTGGCGATTCCATTTGGTCTAAACTGTTCGGTTGGATCCTCATTTTTGCCTGTTTGTGTATCAAACTTACGAATCAGGCTACCGGTTTCTATATCTACGATATAGATATAACCATTGCCATCTTCACTGTCATGGCTTGCATTATTTGCACTGCCATCAGCGTCATTATCAAAAGTATTGTTGTACCCGCCACTAAATAAGGCCGCCCATTTACCGTTATTCAAACGAACAATATTTGCTTGTCCCATGGTGTATCCCATATCGGGATCATTCTTATCGGTAAATTCCCACAACACTTTTTTAGCTGATTCTGTTTCATTTGAAAATGCTGAAGGATCCGTAATATCTAAGGCAAAGTAACCTTGACCACCCGCACCAAGACCTGAAACAAGTACTGTATGCCAGCTGCCATCAAAAAAGGCATCCACAACAGTCGGACTGGCATCAACGTAATATTTGTGTGAGTAGCTGGGGGATGATAATTCTTTCAAGTTGTCATAGACACTATTCGGGACGTAGGCAAACTTTTCAACTCCAGAATCAGCATCAAACGCATGCAACATACCATCATTCGCCCCTACATAAATCATAGCGGTTCGGTTCAGATAGGTGCTGACAAACTCAGAATATAGGACAGAATCTTCTGGCTCATCATCTTCTGATCTATTGCCCCATTGATCGTAATAATCTGATCTAGGAGGACCAAGTAACACTGGAGAGGAATTAATAATATCGCCAAGTAATTTAGTTCGTGTTCTATAGATACCCTCAGATTTACTCTGTTCTTTCGATTGGTTACCACGCAGATAATTCAATACATCTTCGCTACCTAATGATAATTTTTGACTAGAATTCAATGCATTCCAGTCAAATGCATAACCATTATTACCATCAGAGGTGAATATCACACGTTGATTAGCGCTTGGAATTTTATTAGCAGCATCCCACAATGCTGAAGGTAATAATTGTCCATCGTCATCAAAGCCAAACGCTAGTAGTCGTCCTGTCCAGTCGCCACTGTTAAAACGGGCTTGATAGACTTTACTGTCACTAGTTATGGCACCCGAGTTAACGGCAACAGCAGCGGAGGACGAAGTTCTCGATGTGATATTTTGTAAAATGCCAGCAAGTGATTCGGCAAACTCATCAGGATCAGCAGCACTGAAAAAATTACCATGACTATTGACTGCAGCATGCCATAAGTCATCTATTTTTGCTGGGTTTGAACTTCCCGGGTCAGGCCATGATTTGGTCGGAGGGGTGGCTGAAAGAGCGTCTAAATCATTCTCTGGGTCGAGTGAGCCTTTGACCCCGAGCCCCACGGTGAATGTGACCATGTGTTGCCAAAATGCTGGATCTTCTGTGTTGGTTGGTACTTCATTTTCTAAGTCTGTCCGAAGATCCCGTTTCCAGTAGTGCATGGCTGTATCAGCCAGTGTATTTGACCATGAGTCAGAGAAAGGGGGAGATGCAATGTACGTATAATCGTCATCATTGGGACCACTGATGGCGGTGCCGTTGCTATTATCGACATTTCCAAGCCCAGGGCTGCCGCCATTCCAGTAGCCATCTGTAGTAAGAATATGATAGCTCTGACGACAAGTCAGGTGAGTAGAGGAGTCATCAGTACCTGGGGTAGCTCCCCATGGTCCTCTGTTGTCGGTTCTTTCGTAATATTGGCCTACACTGGCTGCAGCTGATCTGAGAGGTGTCCCGTAATTGTTAATCACATGATCGTAGAGGTTATCGTAAAATGCGGTCCTGTTTGCACCGCTAAATTTTCTGACGCCTCTGATGAGAGCTCTGTTACTGCTGACACCATCGATAGTGCGGCTACCCTCGTTTATTGCAGCAAAACCGACACGGGAATTTTCAGATTGGGTGGCAAATGCGCGGCCTACACCAGCACGAGCTGTCAAAATTCTTGAGCGGTAATATTGAAACCAGTTAGCAAAGTTTTGTATTTCTTCATCACGAGTTCGAGTCGTACCGTTTGGACTGGTGAATGTTGTACTAGCTGAAGTGGAGTCGGTAATTCTTACCCGTGTATAGCGAGAGCGATCTAATCGCAATGCCTCTGAGTCAGAAGCGCTGCCATTGTATTTGTAGTATGTGATGGGCCAAAAACTATGGTTACCATTGCATGGGTCTCCATAAGCACTACCGAGGCTACTGCCATGTTTGAACCAGCATGAATATTGTGTTTGTTGAGTTTTTAAGTTGATACTTCCACGTGAAGGATCGGCCGGATTATATAGCGCAGCTGATGGATTCGCATTTCCCATACTCGTGCCATCAGCCTTACTCCAAGGCACATAAGTCACATCTGGATTGTAGAACACTGCGTTGTTGACAGATGAGCGTGAAAAGAAGTTATGGACGTTATCGTCATCAAAGTTTGGTACCTGGTTACTGTAGGTAACACCACCATAAAGACTGGACGGTCTAGGGAACAGGTAATTCGCATAATGTAAATTCTCATCAGGCATGACCTCCCATTGCATGGAACCTGAATCATCAAGTGTAAACATGATATTCGGTGCAACCACACCACCGAGATAGAGTGGCACATTACTGATGTTGAGATTAGCTGCTGAAGATGTCAGCGAGTAAATACCCAATAATACGAGCGCTGTGAAAGAGGATAATTTATTCATATTTTTACCTCATACGAACGACAGACTGTAAAAGGACCACGGATTGCACTGAGCCACCCACACCGCGGGCAGTAACGCGGTAGAACTTAGCACCACCTTGTTGCTGGTCTCGAGGCTTATTACCGTTACTATTTCCGGGTTTTATAATTTCTTCAATGACATAACGTGGTGGGCTGACAGCACCTTGTGGTTGGGTGGCGGCTGTGCCATTTGCAGTCCACCAGGCGGCGTTACGTTGAAGCCACCAAGGGGTCGCATCTGTGCCGACAGGATCCATAGATTGTTTGGTCCAACACCCGGGGGCACCAGTATCGGAACAAATTGGCAGATTAACCCAGTTTAAGACGGTACCTTCACCAGCTCGTAACGCCACTTCAGCTGCTTTAAACGCTATATCTCTGTCAATTTGATTAGCTGCCATTTTTTCTTCCATGACACCTGTACGCATGGCAAAGATTCCTATCATGGTCAGCAATAACAGCATAATGAGACTGACAATCAAGGCCGCACCTGATTGTTGAATTTTCATAATATACGGTTCCTGAGCGTTATTGTTTTGGTAAAGACTTGCCTCAACCTGCCGTCATCTGGGGTGATGACATTGCCCTCGAGGGTATAGGTGCCATCCCCTAATGCCACATTATCATTTTGTTGAGGGTCAATATTGATCATGACTAAGGAGATGCGAACACTGATAACCTGCTCCCAGTCAGCCACTGCATTTGCTTTGACATATTGGTCTACACTACCGTTATTGCTGGTATCGACACCATACTCCACCTGCATCTGTTCGACACCTTCGATAAGTACATCTGGATTTTTTCCTAGCACCATCTGATAAAGAGAAGGGTAATTACTGGGGCCATTTCGAATAAAAAAAGTATGTGTAGTGATGGTATTTAACCAGCCCTGACTTAGGCCAGATAGTCCCAAGTCAACTCTACTATTTCCAGGTGTACCGATACCTGTTTCATGTTCAAGATTGCCGTCTACTGAGGGATCATTGGTCACCTGAAAAATCACGCTATTATTGCAGTCAGAAGCAATCACGATGTTAGCACACTCACCAGGCTTTGCTTCTGTCGCCGGATCGCAGTCATCCAGAGGATTATCCTGTGGAATTTTAACCGGAGCAGAGGGGCCTAAACTGCTATCGAAATGACTCACTTCAATAAAGACATTGCTCACTGTACGTAAGGTAAATACATCACTACCTGCTATCGCTTGATTGATTCCAGCAGGTAATGCGGGAGACCAGCCACCGTTGTTATCTGCTTCGTGGCCTAAGACTGGGGCACCACCTATGTCCCAGAAATAATTATTTGCCGTGTTCAGATTATTGACTAGGCTTCTACCTGTACCCCCTGAATTTCTTCCTGTAGCCCCTCTATTCCCTGTAGGGATAGAGTTACAACCGATGTAACCGGCGCGGTCTAAAAGCGATGAAATGTGATGAATTGCATAGCGTCCATCTTCTTGCATGCGCGCTTTCATATCTTGTACACGATAGGTTTGACGCGTACTAACGAATAACTCTATTACCCCAGCAATCAGTAAAAGGCCTATGACAAGTGCCACCATCAATTCGACTAGAGAAAACCCTTTTTCTTTATTCATATTGCACTTTCCAGAACCATTGTCGAGGTCGCATAGTCACCATAATTAGTATTCTCATCACCAATTTGAATATCTGACCATCTCACCGTGATCGTACAAATGAAGGGCTGGTTCACAAGAAAGTTGCCACACACAATTTGTCCTTCACCTGCAGGAAGATAGGCTGATAAAGCCGCTCGCCATTCTCGAACATCCGTATCAGAAACACTATTGCCAGCTGGCGTTGCCCCATTAAAAAGGATGTCATAGTTTTTTGCATAGGTTGCCGTGGTATTGGCTTTCATGCGCTCTAGTATGCTGCCAGCAAGAATATTAGCTTGGGTTTTGAGGCCTGCGGTTGAGTTGGCCTTGAGGGTGGTGACTTGTAAATGTGCCATACCAAGTAAACCTATAGCTAAGACAAATACTGCCACCATAACTTCCAGTAAGGTAAAGCCGGTTTGTTGACGTCTCATCATGGGCAAACATTCCCGATAGAAATTCTGCTACTACCTGACTGGTTCACGGTAATAATTCTTTCATTGCTGCCTGTCGAGCAAAAAGTGATATTGCCATTTGGGAAACCTAGTGTGGATAGAATTTCACCTGTCGGCATAAACCGAAATCCACTGCCTGTATTTCCGGCAGCGACTGACGTAACGCTGTCCAATGCATTTTGTTGAGATAGAAAGCAATCCTGATTCTCTGCACAAACTGCCCCTACATCTCCAAGCGATTCATCAGCATCCCAGTCAGTAAATACATTCCAACCACTACTCCAGTCACCATTGGTAATCGGTAGCATGGTGACTTGAATGCCTCTTCTGATAGCTTCGCTGCGTGCCAGTTGCATGGTGCCCATAAAATCATTTGCTGTCGTGATAAGGCGGTGGTCTCGAATCATTTGAGAAAAACTAGGGGCAGCAATAGCTAATATGATGGCTGCAACAGCGAGTGTTACCATCAATTCAACTAAAGTAAATCCTTGATTAATTTTGTCTTTTACCACGTCGTATCGTCCTCTCCATGTGGTCGGTTTTAGTCTTATTTATTTTCTCAGTCAAGCTTCAATCAATAGACTTTGTGGGGCTTGTCTCATATTTTGAAAAATAACGGTGAATATCAGCCATATCGTCATTTTAAAGTGTAGCAACATGGCGGCAATAGGGGGAAATCTTTGCCGCCATGTTCGACCAATATGTTGCCGAATTCTTATCTGTTTATCGGCAATTCATGAGCTTAGTTTAGTTGGCACGTTAAATGCTGAAGGACAATTGTAAATGAGGATGGAGGCGTACAGATGCCGATTAATTTTGATAGTGCGATTGGAGTTCATGCTGATGCATTGCGGGTGCGATCACAGCGTGCAGAGTTACTGGCCAGCAATATGGCTAATGCTGATACGCCTAATTACAAAGCTCAGGATATTGATTTTAAAGAGACTTTGAAGAATGCGATGGCAGGATCTTCTCCTAGCCAACTGAACACGACGAATAACAAACACTACGCCACTAATCCGGAATCTAATGGGCTTATGGGACCCATCCAATATCGAGTGGCCACTCAGGACTCACTTGATGGCAATAGTGTCGATGAGGAGGTTGAGCAGGCACAGTTTATGCAGAATGCTGTTCAGTATCAGGCCAGCCTTCAGTTTTTGGGTGGCAAGTTTAGTTCGATGACACGAGCACTGAAAGGAGAGTAGGCACTATGTCTTTATTTAATATTTTTGATATTGCCGGTAGTGGCATGAGTGCTCAGTCTCTGCGTCTGAACACAACAGCAAGTAATCTAGCGAATGTGGACAGTGTCAGTAGCAGTGTTGATCAAACATACAAAGCCAGACAACCGGTCTTTGCGACCGTACTTGATGATGTTCAGGAAGGTTACAAGCAGGGTGCAGTGCAAGTTCAGGGAGTGGTTGAAAGCCAGGCACCTGTGAGACAGGAATACAACCCAAGTCATCCAATGGCAAACGAAGATGGCTATATTTTCCACTCTAATGTGGATCCAATTACCGAAATGGCAAATATGATGTCCGCGTCACGTTCCTATCAAAACAACGTTGAAATCGCGAATACCTCAAAACAATTGCTGTTAAGAACATTACAGTTAGGGCAATAAGGAGGGGTGAAAGATGGCTGTGAGCGGCGTTAACGATAACAATCCGTATGCATTCTTGAACTCAAATCGTTCAGAAGAAACCAAAAAAGATCCTGGCACATTGGGCATGGAAGATTTTATGTCCTTGATGACCACCCAATTAAAGTATCAGGATCCAATGAACCCCATGGAAAATGGTGATTTTCTTGGACAAATCGCATCTTTTGCTCAGGTCACAGGCTTATCTGACTTGCAGGATTCGTTCTCTACTTTTTCTAACTCGATGCAGTCTAACCAAGCACTGCAGGGATCATCATTAGTAGGACGTAAAGTACTACTTCCATCTTCAATCGGTAATTTAACGGCAACAGATGGTATGTCCGGGCGGATAAATGTTGCCGATCCTGTCACGGATCTAAAAGTGAATATTTACGACGAGGCTGGCGTGGTGGTTCGTACCATCGAAATGGGTGCTGCTTCGGGCTATACCGATTTCACCTGGGATGGATTTGACGACAATGGTGAGGCCTTACCAGAAGGTGTTTATCAGTTTAAAGCCTCGGGTACGGTAGACGGATCTAACACGGCTTTTGCCACCGGGGTTATGGCTCAGGTATCGAGTGTATCCATTAGCTCG
>NZ_DIAC01000134.1:40120-45424 GCF_002414625.1 Methylophaga sp. UBA5088
AGTGTATCCATTAGCTCGACCGATGGCCTGATAGTGAATTTGGCCGGAATTGGTTCTGCGTCATTTAGCGAAGTAGTTGAAATTCTTTAGGAGAACATCTTATGTCATTTAGTACAGCTTTAAGTGGTTTGAATGCGGCAACCGCCGATCTAAATGTCAAATCAAACAATATTGCTAACGTCAACACGACAGGCTTTAAGATGTCTCGTGCAGAGTTTGGTGACGTCTTTGCCGTGTCGGCGTTTGGTTCAACCAATCAAACCGCGATTGGTAGTGGCGCAGTGTTACAGAACGTGGCTCAGCAATTTAACCAGGGTAATCTGGAATTCACTGATAATTCCTTGGATCTAGCGATAAGTGGGCAAGGCTTTTTTGCTTTAGCACCTGAGTTGGATAGTGGTGAAGTCATCTACACTCGGGCGGGTGAGTTTGGTGTGGATAAGGATGGTTATATTGTTTCAAATGAGGGCTGGTATCTGAGAACGTTCCCTGTTGATTTGCAAGGCAATATTTCAGCCACAAGTATGAATGCAACCTCGCCAATTCAATTACCGGCTTCAGTGGGTGCGCCTGAAGCTACAACGGCGCTAACTATCGCGACCAATTTGCCTTCTACTTCTGATGGCATTATCGATAGTGGTACTGGTGGTATTTTGGCGATTGATCCGACGGATGACACCACATACAGCTTTTCAACATCAGCCACGATTTATGATTCATTGGGTAATGAACATATTGTGACCACTTACTATCAGCACATTGATGAAGCAGCCTTGGATGGTGGTACACCTGTCGGTGACAATCAATGGCAAATGGCTGCTTATGTGGATGGTGGTGAAGTCAAAGGTGGTACGGCTGGTGTCCCCTATGCGTTAGAAACCGATGCCAGAATCAGTTTTAATGCCGACGGTACACTTGCCAGCGTTGATGCCGATCCTGGTACGGCGGCGCTTGATGATGTGGTCATATCCTTCACAGATGGTGGTGCTACGGAGTGGGCCAGTGGTGCCGAAACTCAAGATATTACTATCTCATTGAGAGGGTCGACACAGAACTCAGGTAGCTTTAACGTCGGTGCCTTGACGGTCAATGGTTTTCCGACCGGACGTTTGACGGGTGTTGATGTGAGTGAAGAAGGACTGATTCGCGCAAACTATAGTAATGGTCAAGCCATCCCAATCGGTAAGATTGCTATGGGTAACTTTGCCAATCCACAAGCGCTGAACAAAATTGGTAGTACGGCATGGAAGGAAACAACAGATTCTGGCCCGGTCATTGCAGGAGAAGCTGCGACAGGTAGTTTTGGTCAAATTCAGGCGGGTGCATTAGAAACCTCGAATGTTGATTTGACAGCAGAGTTAGTGGGACTGATTACAGCACAACGTAACTTCCAGGCGAACTCCAAAGCGATTGAGACAAATAACGCTATTACTCAGACCATTATCAACCTGCGATAACGTTTTTAGTATAAATGCGCTGTTTAAAACAGCACATTGAGGGTGAAAAAATGGACCGTAGCTTATATATCGCCATGAATGGCGCTCAACAAACCATGCTTGCTCAGGCAGCCAATGCCAATAATTTGGCGAATGTGAACACAACAGGGTTCAGGGCTGACTTTGAGCAGTTCAGAAGTATGCCAGTGTTTGGTGAAGGTTTACCCAGCAGGGTCTACTCAATGCTGGAACGGCCTCAGACGGATTATCAAACTGGCTCGATTCAATCTACGGGACGTGATCTGGATATTTCTGTTCAAGGCGAAGGCTTTATTGCTGTGCAAGGTAAAGATGGCCGTGAAGGATACACGCGTGCAGGCGATTTGCATGTCACCGAAGCAGGGCAGCTCGTCACAGGAACGGGTCTGGCCGTGATGGGAGAAGGTGGACCTATTGCCATCCCACCGGCACAAACTGTCGAAATTGGCAGTGATGGCACGATATCTATCCGTCCTATTGGTGAAGCGGCAAATGCCCTTGCCGTATTAGACAGGATTAAATTAGTCAAACCAGACTTGCAGCAAGTGTTTAAAGATAGTGATGGCCTCATGCGTATGCAAGATGGCTCTGAAGCACCTTTAGATGCCACAGTAAAAGTCGCTTCCGGCACACTGGAAGGAAGCAATGTGAATGCGGTTGGGGCGCTGGTAAATATGATTGAGTTGCAGCGTCAATATGAGATGCAAGTCAAAATGATGGATACAACCCAGGAAAATAGTGCGGCATCGGCACGTTTAATGCAGATGAGTAATTAGCATTCAATGTAATACTGACTGCATAGATTTCAGGAGACAATTATGAATCAGGCTTTGTGGATTGCCAAAACCGGCCTTGATGCCCAACAAACACGAATGTCAGTTATTTCAAACAATCTGGCTAACGTGAATACAACAGGTTTTAAACAAGATCGTGCCGTTTTTGAAGACTTGCTATATCAGACTATAAGACAGCCTGGTGCCCAGTCTTCAACAAGCACTCAACTACCATCCGGCTTAATGATTGGTACAGGTGTTCGCACTGTTGCGACGGAAAAGTTACATGGTCAAGGTAATATTATTCAAACTGAACAAGCATTGGATATTGCTATTAATGGTCGTGGTTTTTTTCAGATTTTAATGCCTGATGGCACATTGTCGTACACTCGTGATGGTACATTTCAATTAGACTCTGATGGTCAGATTGTGATGTCAAACGGTAACCCTTTAGAACCCTCCATTACGATTCCAGCTGACACGCAGAGTATCACGGTAGGTTCAGATGGCACGGTTAGCGTAACTCAGCCAGGTACGGCTACCCCGACCATCGTAGGCAACATTGAGTTAGCTGACTTTGTTAATCCAACAGGTCTGCAGCCTATCGGTGAGAATTTATTTCAGGAAACCGGCGCCAGTGGCACACCGATAACGGGAACGCCTGGATTGGATGGCTTTGGTCAAACGATTGGGGGCGCTTTAGAAACATCGAATGTGAATGTGGTGACTGAGCTGATCAATATGATCGAAACTCAACGCGCCTACGAAATGAACTCAAAAGCGATTTCTACTTCCGATCAAATGCTGCAGTACGCCAGCCAAAATCTCTAGTTACAGCACTTGGCTACCTGGTCCCCCACCAGGTAGCCTTTTTTCTTTTTCAATATTCACTATCTTACTCATTTTTGGCACGAACTCTGCAAGATTATTTCATGTGAAGTTGGTTTTTTCGGAGTGTCAAAATGAAAACTGTTGCCCCATTTTTAGTATTTCTTGCTGTGGCAATGTTATCGGGTTGCTACAACAATGAAGTGAAGCGTGACCCCGCGTTTGCTGCTGTTCGTCCTGCTCCTATTGAACCACAAGATAATTATGACGGTGCTATTTTTGACGCACGCAGTAATATTTCTCTATTTGAAGATTATCGTGCAAGACGAGTCGGCGATATTTTGACGGTGAAGCTGGAAGAGCAGACTGATGCCGAAAAAGAAACAGAAACCACTGTCAGTAAATCAAATAGTAACAACATCGATAATCCAACATTGTTTGGTACTACGCCTCAATTCAATTTACCCAGTCAGTTACCTTTAGCCAACACAAAAGATAACAATTTGGCATTTGGTATTGGCTCTAACTCAGATTTTACTGGTGCGGGCGACAGTGATCAGAACAACAAACTGAGCGGTAATATCAGTGTTTCGGTTGTAGAAGTACTGCCAAACGGCAATATGGTGATTCGTGGTGAGCGAGTCATCACTATCAATCAAGGCAATGAATATATCCGGTTGTCAGGCATGATAAGTCCCAGAGATATTGAGGCCGATAATTCTATTTCGTCTATCCGCATTGCCGATGCTCAGATTTCTTATGTAGGAGATGGTCCGACTAATGATGCCAATGTGATGGGCTGGTTAAGTCGATTCTTCGTCAGTGCATTAATGCCTTTCTAAAGGGTGAAAGTTATGAAGTTTAAAGTGTTTATCGCATTTGCGTTCATAGTGAGTTCGAGCATGGCTTATGCCGAAAGGGTCAAAGACCTAGCCTCAATTGCGGGTGTGCGAAATAACCAATTAATTGGTTATGGCCTTGTAGTCGGCCTCAATGGTACGGGTGATAAAACCAAGTTTACCGGCCAAAGTTTACGAAACATGCTGGTAGAAATGGGCATCAATATTCCGCCAGGTACCGACCCAAAAAGTAAAAACGTAGCAGCCGTTTCAGTTCATGCCGATTTGCCGCCTTTCATGAAGCCTGGACAAACCATTGATATCACCGTTTCTTCTTTAGGGGATGCGAAAAGCTTACGTGGTGGTAGTTTATTGATGACCCCTTTAAAAGGGGCAGATGGACAGATTTATGCCATGGCACAAGGCAATTTAATTGTAGGTGGTTTTGGTGCTGACGCAGCTGATGGTTCACGCGTTACCGTCAATATTCCCAGTGCTGGTCGTGTGCCTAACGGTGCAACCGTCGAGCGGGCGGTCAGAAATGCATTGAATGTAGGAGATTCGATTATTCTGAATCTACATAGCCCTGACTTCACCACCGCCAGTCGTTTAAGTGATGCGATTAACCATACTCTGGGTAAAAACACGGCCTTTTCGATGGATGCTTCTTCCGTAAAAGTTAATGCGCCACGAGATCCTAATCAACGAGTACCCTTTTTATCACTGATTGAAAATTTAGAGCTGAGCCCAGGTGAGGCTCCTGCCAGAGTCGTGGTTAACTCACGCAGCGGAACGGTGGTGATTGGTCAGCATGTCAGAGTGAGTCCAGCTGCTGTCACTCATGGCAACTTATCAGTCACTATTTCAGCAAATCCTGAGGTTAGCCAGCCTGAACCGTTCTCACAAGGACAAACCGTGGTGACGCCTAACTACGACATCAATATCACGGAAGAAAATAGTCGTATGTTTGTGTTTAACCCAGGCGTGTCACTGGATGAAATCGTACGTGCTGTGAATCAAGTTGGCGCGGCACCTGGTGATTTGGTCGCTATACTTGAGGCACTCAAACAAGCGGGTGCGCTTAAAGCAGACTTAGTGGTCATCTAATCATGGCTTACGAATCGAATATTGCCCAGTCCGCTGTTGACTTTCATGGTCTGAACCAACTGCGTCAGCAAGCGGTGAAAGGTAGTGATGCTGAGCAAACACTTAAGCAGGTGGCTGGTCAGTTTGAGTCTTTATTTGTGAATATGATGCTCAAGTCCATGCGCCAAGCCAGTTTAGCTGAAGGCATGTTTGATTCGACACAAAGCAAAATGTATCAGGATATGGCTGATCAGCAACTGGCCTCAGATTTATCGATGCGAGGTGGTCTGGGACTGCAAGATG
>NZ_DIAC01000134.1:45513-50071 GCF_002414625.1 Methylophaga sp. UBA5088
TCTGGGACTGCAAGATGCCATCATCAAACAGCTAGGAAGTTATCAGTTGCAGTCCTCTCAACCAGCGAGAACGGATCAATCATACAGTTATGACACAGTGACTATTCGGCCAGCACTTGCTAAGAAAGTGAATGAACTGATGATCAAACAAATCCGTGAGATTCATGCAGAAAACGGTGAGATTGAGACAAAAGCAGACTTAATGAATCTTGGGGAAAAGGTTTTTAATTCACCCAAAGATTTTGTGCAAACCTTGTGGCCGTATGCACAACAAGCTGCAGATAAAATAGGCGTGTCGCCTGAAGTAATATTGTCGCAGGCTGCACTCGAAACCGGCTGGGGTAAATTTGTATTAAAAAGCAAAAGTGGTGAAACAAGCTTTAACCTGTTTAACATCAAAGCGGATAAAAGCTGGGACGGAGAGCGTGTCAGTAAAGTGGCACTTGAGTATCGTGATGGCAAAGCTTACAACGAGGCTTCTCAATTCCGTGCTTATGATTCTTACCAAGATAGCTTCAATGACTACGTTGAGTTTTTACAAACTCAACCACGCTACCGTAACGCATTGCAGCACACCAATGATGCTGAAGCCTTTGTTGAACACCTGCATAAAGCCGGGTTTGCAACCGATCCTCAATACGCTGACAAAATAAAACGCATAATGAATAGTGACATTCTGGCACGAATTTCGCTGGAGTCAGACCATGCATAATCACGCTGACGAGTTAAGGAGCATGCCATGAGTCTGCTAGGGATTGGGACATCGGCATTATTAACAGCCCAAGGTAATTTATCGACGACAAGTCATAACATCAGTAACGTCAATACTGAGGGATACACTCGCCAGCGTGCTGACCAAGCCACCCGTACACCTGACTACAAAGGAGATATGTATTTTGGTACGGGTGTACAGATAACCTCGGTTGAACGTGTTTATGACACCTTTCTGGCGAGCCAGGTTAGAACGTATACCGCACAAGAAGCAGCCCAAAGAAGCTATCTCAGTTATTCACAACAGGTAGATGATCTACTTGGTTCGGAAGACTTAGGTCTGAGTACAGGCATCAGTGAATTTTTCAACTCAGTAAATGAGGTGGCAAACGATCCTACCTCTATAGCGGCCAGACAGTTGATGCTGACCCGTGGTGAACTCTTAGCGAATCGTTTTAACACCATGGACTCACAGCTAACAAAGCTAGACGAGCAGGTCGATTACGATATCACCGTTGCCATTGATGACATCAATAATCTGTCGAAAAGTATTGCCGAGTTAAATTCGGCCATTACCGCAGCCACAGGTGCTGGTGGATCACCGAATGATTTACTTGATAAGCGTGACAAACTGATCACAGATCTTTCCGAGATCGTCTCAGTGAATGTTATTGAGCAATCAAACGGCACCACAAATATCCTGATTGGTAATGGCCAGGCCCTTGTCGCGGGCACAAAAAGTATGGCTCTAACGACGGTTACGGATACCTCAACCAGTCCACCAAGATTAGGTATTGGCTACGGTGATAGTAGTACGAATATTACCAGTCAGCTATCTGGTGGTACCTTAGGTGGGGCTTTGGATTTCCGTGACACGATTATAGATGATGTGAGAGCGGAGCTTGATGTGTTGGCACAAGCCGTTGTGGAAGGTTTTAATGCCGTCCACAACAACACGACGAATATTGCCAATGGCGGTCAGGGTTCAGTTGATTTGGATGGTAATGATGGTGGGGATTTCTTTAACCCGGCAAATATTACCGCTGCCACGATCTCCTTGGCAATCAGTGATCCGCGTGCTATTGCCGCTTCCTCTAAATTTGATGCGGCAACAGGAACAATTAATATTTCTGGTTCTGGTAATAACGAAAATGCTTTGGCGCTGGCAAATCTGGAGACAGATAAAACGCTCGTGACAATTGCCCCCGGTGTAACGCGTTCTCTATCAGAAGGTTATGCCGTGCTGGTGTCTGATGTTGCCACCAGAACTCAGCAAGCAGAAGCCAGTCAGGAAACACAACTGGCATTACTGCAACAGACCGAACAGCGTTTCGACGCGGTAGGCGGTGTAAATCTGGATGAAGAAGCCGCTCAGCTGATCAAGTTTCAGCAAGCCTATCAGGCGGCATCACAGATCATTATTGTGTCCAATACTATTTTTGATTCACTGATTAATGCTGTTTAGGAGATTGTCATGAGAATTTCTACATCCTATATTCAACAGCAAAGTGTTGATACGATGCTGGCCCAACAAAAGCAGTTGGCGGATACCCAGTTACAAGTCTCAACGGGGCAACGAATTCTAAGACCGTCAGATGACCCGGTGGCAGCAGTAAAGTCATTGAACTATCAGCGTGAAGTCAGCATCAACGAACAGTATCAGGCGAATGCCGATGTGGCCAATAACAAACTTAATGCCGCTGAAAATGCCTTAACCAGTGCAACAAATATTGTTCAACGGATCCGTGAGCTGGCTGTGCAAGCACTTAATGACAGCAATGATGCCAATGCCCGAGCAGGTATCGCAGAAGAAATTGATGAGTTGAATAAGTCTCTCGTGAGCCTGGCGAACACCACAGATGCGAACGGCGAGTTTTTATTCTCTGGTTATCAATCTTTTACACAAGCGTTTGACACTACCACATTTGCTTATGGCGGCGATGGTGGGCAACGCAGTATGCGTGTAGGCAGCGATTATTCTGTTGAAGCCACTTTTCCCGGCGATGAGCTATTTGTTATCACCAATGCCGACACCACTACTCAGGCGGTTTTCCAAACCATCGATGATTTTTCTACCGCGCTTAAAGCCAATACTATAGGCACAGCCCCTAATAATGGTGAGTTTCTTGATAATATGTCGACAGCCATTGATTCATTAACGACAGCAAGAACCGCTGTAGGTGCCCGAATCAATTCAATAGACCAGCAACGTAGTATTAATGAAGACAGCTTAGCTAGTCTGGAAACCAGTTTGACTAAATTAAAAGATTTGGATTACGCCGAGGCTATATCGCGTTTGAACTCTCAAACAACGGGTTTGCAAGCCGCTCAACAAGCCTATGTCAAAGTACAAGGACTGTCCCTCTTTAACTTTTTATGAAACACTGACATTTTTTTACCGTTGTCAGTTATAAAAATATGAAAGCAGTGATCCTGGCAGGTGGCTTAGGCACGCGTATCAGTGAAGAGTCCATCAATAAACCTAAACCGATGATAGAAATAGGTGGCAAACCTATTCTCTGGCACATCATGAAAATCTATTCCTACCATGGCGTGAATGATTTTATTATCTGCTGTGGATATAAGGGTTATCTCATCAAGGAGTATTTTGCGAATTATTTTTTGCATATGTCGGACATCACGTTTGATATGCAAAACAATAAAATGCATGTACATGAAGCCCATGCAGAGCCTTGGAAGGTGACTCTGGTAGATACCGGTGAAGATAGTATGACTGGTGGACGTATCCGTCGTATTAAGGATTATGTCCAAGATGAGGAAGCCTTTTGCCTGACGTATGGTGATGGTGTCGGCAATATCGATATTCGCACTAGTATTGAGTTTCATCATGAGCATGGAAGTTTGGCTACTGTGACTGCGGCTTATCCTCAAGCGAAATTCGGTGCTTTAGATATTCAAGGTGATCGTGTTGTTAACTTCCAGGAAAAGCCCAAAGGTGATAACGGTATGGTCAGTGGTGGCTTTTTCGTTTTATCTCCCAAAGTCATTGATTACATCAGTGATGACAAGACAAGTTGGGAAGGTTATCCATTGCAGAAGTTAGTAACTGAACAGCAGTTGCGAGTCTTTCGGCATGAAGGTTTTTGGCAACCGATGGATACTTTACGTGATAAACAACATCTTGAGCACTTATGGCAGTCAAATCAGGCACCATGGAAAGTGTGGTGATTGATAAGACTTTTTGGCAGAACAAATCGGTTCTGATTACCGGACATACCGGTTTTAAAGGTAGCTGGTTGAGCTTGTGGTTAACTCAGCTTGGCGCCAAAGTAACGGGTTATGCGCTTGCGCCAAATACCACACCTTCAATATACGAAGCTCTCGAGTTAAAGACTATTATCAATTCTGCGATGGCAGATATTTCTGATTTATCAAGGCTATCTGAACTTGTTAATCAGACACAGCCCGATGTGGTGTTTCATCTCGCTGCACAATCATTAGTTAAACCCAGCTACCTTGATCCTGTTGGAACTTATCAAACCAATGTGATGGGGACAGTCAATCTTCTAGAAACCGTCAGACATTGTCCCAGTGTTCAAGCTGTGGTCGTGGTGACGTCAGATAAATGTTACGAAAACCATGAGTGGTCCTGGCCATACCGCGAAAACGATCGGTTGGGTGGGCATGACCCATACAGCAATAGTAAAGGCTGTGCTGAGCTTGTCACCAGTGCCTATCGACAGTCCTTTTTTATGGCTAATAAAACTGCCATAGCTAGCGCGCGTGCCGGTAATGTGATTGGTGGCGGTGACTGGTCTGAATACCGGTTAATCCCAGATTTAATAAAAGCCAATCAGACAGGTCATTCGCTTGAGATTCGTCATCC